>NZ_JBFJYW010000017.1:0-23103 GCF_041622395.1 Pontiella sp.
GAGGGCCTGCTCGGGCGTCCGGCGGGCATCATCCGCATGCGCGGCGTTTGGCAGGAATACGAGGGCATTAAGCTGATGCCGACCTTCCACCCGTCCTACCTGTTGCGCGATCCGTCCAAGAAAAAGGAGGCTTGGGCGGACTTGAAGTTGGTGCTTGGCGAACTGGGCAAGGTGCCGCCGCCCCGAAAATAATTGAACGCGGCCGGCCTTTTCATGTCTTTGAAGATTTTGCTGACAAGGGGGGCGCTTTGGCATAACATCGAGCGCAGGTATGGTTGATAATCGAAAACTAGAGCAGGATGGCATTTCCGAAGACGAAGAGTCGCGTCCGGAACACCTCTTGGATGACGGTGAACCGGAGGGGCCGTCCGATGACGAGCTCGTGCTCAAGGCACAGCGGGGCGATGTGCATGCATTCGACCAGCTTGTCGAGCGCTACCACGGAAAAATCTACGGCCTGACCTACAACATGACCTCGAACCGCGAGGATGCCGAGGATCTCACCCAGGATGTTTTCGTCAAGGCCTTCGAGGCGCTCCCGCGCTTCCGGGGCAAATCGTCATTCTACACCTGGCTCTACCGAATCGCCGTCAACAAAACCATTAACTACCGGAAAAAGCGCAACCGCAATCGCGCGCTCAGCCTCGATGCCTTCGATCAGGAAATCAAGACGGACGATGTTTACCATGACCTGACGACGAAGGGCTCGCCCCTCAGAAGCATCAGTTTGTCGGAACTTCAAATTAAATTGAACGAAGCCCTGCAAAACCTGTCTGACAAGCACAGAACCGTTGTGGTGCTGCACGATATGCAGGGAATTCCACACGAGGAAATTGCGCAAATGGTGGGGGCATCGGTCGGAACGGTTCGTTCAAGGTTGTTCTATGCCAGAAGACAAATGCAGTCTGAATTGTCGGAGTTCATGAAATGATAGGCGAATTAGAGAATATGAAAACGCCGGCCGGTGAGCCGGCCGAGGTGCTGCTGCAGAAGCTCATGCACCTGAAAAACTACGAGACGCCTGAAACGGCTCGTATGACGCGCAACAAGCAAAACATTATGCGCCAGGTTCGCCAGTCCCAAGCCGGCAAGCGGAAATCGATCGGCGACCTGCTGGAAATCAACATGCCCTGGTTCTTCGCCGAACCGAAATACGGAATCGCGGCGCTTTTCGTGGCCTTTGTCGGGTTGCAATATTTCGGGTTGACCGCGCGGACGTCCTCGCAGAGCACGGGCATCTACACCATGACCGGCGAGATTGCGGCCTACAGCCAGACCTCGACCGTCAACAGCAACGACTATCCGTCGTTGCCGACAAACTATCCGCTTTTCCGCACCCCTGAAGGGGGCGACGGAACCGTGTTGCCGGTCGGGTTCCAATACCGCAAATAGTTTCATCCCCCTCGAAGGAGCGGCGGCCCTCGGGTTGCCGCTCCTTTTTTGTCCCTTGATTGGGGGGATACGAAAAAAGCCCCGGATCCCGGGGCTTTTTTCGTGCGGGTTGCGCGCTCCCTTACGAGATCGGGAAAGCGGCGGTGAGGGCGATGACCTCTTTCTTGATCTGGGCAAGCACCGCCTCGTTGCCGGAATTGCGGATCGCGCGCTTGATGAATTCCGCGATCTTCTCCATTTCCGGTTCCTTCATGCCGCGGGTGGTCACCGCCGGGGTGCCGATGCGGATGCCGGAGGTCACGAACGGGCTCTTGGTGTCGAACGGGATCGCGTTCTTGTTGACGGTAATGGCCGCCTTGTCGAGCGCGATGGCCGCATCCTTGCCGGTAACGCCGGTCTTGGTGAGGTCGACCAGCATCAAGTGGTTGTCGGTGCCGCCGGAGACGAGACGGATGTCGCTGTCTTCCAGTGCCGCCGCCAAAACCTGGGCGTTTTTGACCACCTGCTGCTGATACTGCTTGAACGAGGGTTGCAGATCTTCGTGGAAGCAGACGGCCTTGGCCGCGATGGTATGCATCAGCGGTCCGCCCTGGATGCCCGGGAACACCTGCTTGTCGATATCCGCCGCGAATTTTTCCTGGCAGAGGATCATCCCGCCGCGCGGGCCGCGCAGGGTCTTGTGGGTCGTGGTGGTCACAAACTCCGCATAGGGAACCGGGTTCGGGTGGCAGCCTGCGGCAACCAAGCCGGCGATGTGCGCCATATCGACCATCAGGAACGCGCCGCAGCTGTCGGCAATCTTGCGCAACCGCTTGAAGTCGATAATGCGCGAGTAGGCGGATGCTCCGGCCACCAGCATCTTCGGTTTGTGCTCGTTGGCCAGCGCCTGGATGTTGTCGTAGTCGATCTGCTCGGTTTCCTGGTCGACGCCGTAGGGGACGATCTTGAAAAAGCGGCCGGAAAAGTTCATCGGGTGGCCGTGCGTCAGGTGTCCGCCCTCGGCGAGGCTCATGGCCAGAATGGTGTCGCCCGGATTCAGCATTGCATAGTAGACCGCCATGTTGGCGCCGCTGCCGGAGTGGGGCTGCACGTTGGCGTGCTCGGCGCCGAACAGCTCCTTGGCGCGGTCGATGGCCAGCCGTTCGGCTTCATCGACCCACTCGCAGCCGTTGTACCAGCGCTTGGCGGGGTAGCCTTCGGCATACTTGTTGGTGAAGCGCGAACCCGAGACTTCGCGGACGGCTTTGCTCACAATGTTCTCGGAGGCGATCAGCTCCAGGTTTTGCTTCTGCCGCACGTCCTCTTTTTTCAGCAGGGCGTAAATTTCCGGGTCGGTGTCGTAAACGGCGATGGTTCCGGCGATTTCGGAGGCATAGTCCTTGATCTTCGAGACGCGCCGCTCGTGGCGTCCGCCTTCGAACTCGGCGCTCAGCCAGGCCGTCAGAATCTCAACCGCCGTCGCGTCGTCGGTGAATTTTTGGGAGAGGCAGAGCACGTTGGAATTGTTGTGCTGGCGGGTCAGCGCCGCCATTTCGGGGTTGAGGCAGAGCGCGGCGCGCACGCGCGGAAACTTGTTGGCGGTGATGCTTACGCCGATCCCCGTGGTGCAGACGACGATGCCTTGGTCGACCGCGCCATTGGAAACCGCATTCGCAACGGCGGCGGCATAGTCGGGATAATCGACCGAGTCGGTGCTCTCGCAGCCGAAGTCTTCCACGGTAATGCCTTTGTCCATCAGAATTTCGGCAACGCGGGTTTTCAGTTTGAAGCCACCGTGGTCCGAGCCAATTGCAATTTTCATAAATGCTACCTCTGTCTATTGTTTTGCGCGCGTAAAAACAGGATCAGATCCGAGAGGGCCCGATCGATCTCGTCGCGTATTCTCTTGTAGGTGCTTAGCGATCCGCCGAACGGATCGGAAATATCGGCGGCGACTTTCGACGTTCCGAAGGCGTTAATCAAGAAAACTCTGTTTTCAACCTCGGGGAAGCAGTGGAGGATATGGTTTCGGTGCCCCTCCGTCATCGTCGCGATCAAGGAGGCTTGCTCCACCAGATCCGCGGTAAGCGGCTGGCTGCGGTGCCCGGACAGGTCCACCTCCAGTTCGCGGAGCGCCTCGATGGCGTTGCGGCTCGCGGGGGCCCCCGGCGCGGCATAGACGCCCGCCGACTGCGCTTCCCAATCGAGATCGCCCTTGCGGTGCATGAAAAGCGCCTCCGCCATCGGGCTGCGGCAGGTATTCCCGGTGCATACGAATAAAACCATGCTCATTAACCCTCCGGATTCAGTCCTTTAAAGAATCGCGCCTGCACGTCCGCAAACGCAATCTTTCCTTCTCTGAGGCATTCGATTTTTCCGCCATCGACCTTGATGACCGTGCTCGGGATGGCCTGGTCCGCCGAGGGGCCGGAATCGAGCACCAGATCCGCTTCGACGGAGGCGATGGCCTCCTGCGCCGTTTTGGTGTCGGGCTCGCCGCTGAGGTTGGCGCTCGTCAGCGCCAGCGTCCGCCCGCACGCCTGCGCCAGGCCGACCGCCACGGCATGGTCCGGCACGCGGTAGCCCGTCCAGCCGTCCCGGGTTTCGAGTACGATCGTCAACGGGCCCGGCCACCATTGCTCGGCCAACGCCTCGAGTCCGCCGTTCCAGTGGGTTGCCGCCGTCTTCACCTGCGCGCCGTCGGCCGCCAGACGGGCAACCGGCTTTCCGCCGTCGCGCCCCTTGGCGGCGGCCAGCTTTTCCATCGCTCCCGGCACCGCCGGGTCGCACGCGATGCCGTATACCGTTTCCGTCGGAACAATCACCAATCCGCCGGCGAGCAGTACGCGTTTGGCCTCCTTCAGCGCTGCCGCATCCGGCTGGCAGGCATCTGTTTTCAATATGCGTAACATCTGGCGGATGCTACTGCCTCCGTGCAGTAAATCAAGCCAAACAGGCGATCTCCTCCCCGCAGCGCAGCGACGGGATGCCGTCGCGCTCGGCAGCGACCGGGCTAGTCCCAAACCTCTGAAGGGACAATCATGTTGGTCAGCTTCCATCCGATACCGCGGCGCCGTAAGATCAGTTTAAGCGCGTCACCATCGTCGCCGGGGAAAATGACGGCAAATTTGTCCCATCCTTGATACCTCGGCTTTGCCTCCGAAAAAATCGTGTATTGCGGTGAATCGGGCGATTCCTGGGTCGTTCGGACTTTTTCCTTCGGGACCTGTTGCACGATTTCGGTCAAAGCGGCAGGCGTGACATACTTGTCAACCATCGTGTCGATCAGGATGCTGCCGAATCCGGCCCCCACCATACCGCCCAGCGATGCATTCTCTTCGGAAATACCCATTTTTTTCAACCAGGCGCTCTGCAACTGATCTTTGAAGTTCTCTCGCAACGCGGCGAAATCAACATGTTCGGCAAAGGCCTCGCCATCGTCCTTCTCGATGGCGGTTTTCATTAGATGAACCGTGACGTACGGCGATGCGATGAACCAGCCGAGCGCAACAACCACTCCAACAACGAATATCTTTTTCATTCCTTCCTCCCGGGTGACGGTCGGTTTCTCTGCAGACCCTATGGCTGAAAGGGTTTCCCGTGCGGCCGATGGCCTGTTGAAAAGGAAGGCGGACCCGCGAGCCGGTCGCGGGCGGAGTCCATCGCATTCATCAACAGCCTGCTGCATGAGAGATACGCCATGGAGGCACTATACAAGGGAAACGCTGTTCACAAAGATGCAAAAGCTGAAATAAATCGTCGGAAACAACCAGTCGGCGCGGCAGGTCTTGCACGGTGCTGCACAACACCCGCCGAGGACCGACGGTTGAACGGGTACCATTAGGCGGCGCCATTTGATTTGAGGCAAACGCGTGACCCGAAGCGGCCTGTTTTTTCCGTGCCTTTCGGACCGGGGGCAACTACATTCCCCCGCTATGGCATCGATTGCAAAAGTCGTGGTGGAGATATCGCTGGATCGGGAGTTCGACTACCGGATTCCCGCGCATTTGCAGGCCTCCATCCGCGTCGGCTCGCAGGTGACGGTGCCGTTCCAGTCGCGCGAGCTGCGCGGTTTCGTGGTGGGGCTCGCGAACTATTCGGCCTTCGCCGACAAGCTCAAGGAGATTGCCGGGGTGGTGGGCGAGAAGCCGCTGATTCCCGACGAAATCATGAAGCTGGCCTACTGGATTGCCGACTACTACTGCGCGCCGATCGAACACGCCGTCCGCACCGTTTTGCCCAGCGCCGTCCGCAAGCGCGGCGCCAAGCACAAGAAACAGCTCGTCGCCTCGTTGGTTAACGAAACCGGATGCCCCGCCTGCGACAACTTGCCGCCCAAGCAACAGGCCGTCGTCGAAACGCTTCGGCAGCATGGCCCGCTGACGGTCTCCGAGTTGAAGGAGCGGTCGGGCTGTTCGGAGTCGCCGATCAAGACGCTGGAAAAGCTGGGGTTGGTGTCGATCGAGGAGTCGACCATCTTGCGCGACCCGCACGCCGGCATGGAACTGCTGCGCACCGAGCCGTTCGCTCTGATGGTGGAGCAGCGGACGGCGCTCGATACAATCTGCGCGGCGATGGACCAAGAGAAGCCGGGCACCGTCTTGCTGCACGGGGTGACGGGCAGCGGCAAGACCGAGGTCTATCTGCAGGCAATCCAGCACGCGCTCGACAAGGGGCAGGGGGCAATCGTGCTCGTGCCGGAAATCTCGCTGACGCCGCAGACGGTCGATCGCTTCCGCTCGCGCTTCGGCGACTGCGTGGCGGTGCTGCATTCGAGCCTGTCCGACGGCGAGCGGCACGACGAGTGGCACCGCATCCGCAACGGCGAGGCGCAGATTGCCATCGGAGCGCGCTCGGCCCTCTTTTCCCCGGTCGAAAACCTGGGCTTGATCGTGGTGGACGAGGAGCACGAGCCGACCTACAAGCAGGATGAGTCGCCGCGCTACAATGCGCGCGATGTGGCCGTCATGCGCGGCCGCATCGAAAACTGCTGCGTCGTGCTCGGCTCGGCGACCCCCGCGCTGGAGTCGTTCAACAATGTGCGCGATGGCCGCTACGGACTGGCCGAAATGCTGATGCGCGTGGACGACCGCTCGATGCCGCTGATGCGCGTGGTGGATATGCGCATCGAAGCCGAGAAAGAGGGGCGTGCCTCCATCTTTTCGAAGGAGCTGGTGCAGGGCATCTACGACCGGCTGAACATCAACGAACAGGTGATCCTTTTCCTGAACCGCCGCGGCTTTTCGGCATCGCTCCAGTGCGAAAAGTGCGGCTATGTGGCCGAATGCGCCGAGTGCAGCGTTTCGATGACCTACCACAAGCGCGCCCACAAACTGCTCTGCCACATCTGCGGCGCCGAGGAAAAGGTGCCCGACCGCTGCCCCGACTGCGGCGATCCCGATTTCAAGTATGCCGGCATGGGGACCGAGCGGATCGAGGAGGTGCTCGGAAAGCTCTGCCCCAAGGCGCGGGTGGCCCGGATGGACTCCGATACGATGCGCAAGAAGGATTCCTACCGCACCGTGCTCGACCAATTCAAGACGGGCAAGATCGATATCCTGCTCGGAACCCAGATGATTGCCAAAGGACTCGATTTCCCGAATGTCACGCTGGTCGGCGTGCTCCATGCCGACATGTCGCTGAACGTTCCCGATTTCCGGGCGGGCGAGCGCACGTTCCAGCTGCTGACGCAGGTGGCCGGGCGCGCCGGGCGCGGCGAAAAGGCGGGCGAGGTAATCGTGCAGGCCTACACGCCGCACCACCCGGCCATCCAGGCGGCCCGCAGTCTCGACTACGAGGGCTTCTGCTCGCAGGATCTGGAGTTTCGCCGCGAGTTGAACTATCCGCCGTTCTCCCACCTGGTCCTGCTCACCTTCAAGGGCGAGAACGAACTCGAGGTGATGGCCGCCGCCGATCGCTTCTCCGCGCAGCTGGAGCGGATCCTTCCGGAGTCGGTGTCGCACTCGCCGCCCGTTCCCGCGCCGCTCGCGCGGGCCAAGGGGCTTTGGCGCTACCAGATCATGCTGCGCTGCGAACACACCGTCAAAATGACCCGCCCCATCCGCCACGTGCAGCAAACCTGCCGCCTGCCCAAGGGCGTGACCCTGACGGTGGACGTGGATGCGCTCTCGCTGCTGTAGGGCGCGGCTTGGGCGCGCGGGGAGCCGGGTTAAATTCGGCACATCTCCTTGAACTCGGCGAGGCGGATTTCGATCTCGTCGCGGTCCAGTTGCTTGAGGCGGTCGAGGCTGAACTCCTCGACGCCGAACGAGGCGACGATGCTGCCGTAGACCATGGCCTGGCGGATGGCTTCCTTGTCGGATTTTCCCGAGGCCGCCAGGGCGCCCATGAGGCCGCCGGCGAAGGTGTCGCCCGCGCCGGTCGGATCCTTGAAGCCGTCGAGCGGGTAGGCGTGCAGCAGGAAGATATCTTCGCGGGTGAAGAGCATGGAGCCGTTGCCGCCTTTTTTGATCAGCACGTATTCGGGGCCGGTTTCCAGCAACTGCTTGGCGGCTTCGATGAGGGAATGTTTTCCGGTATAGAGCCGGGCCTCGGATTCGTTGAGCGTGAGCATGTGGCACTTGGCGATGACCTTTGCCAGGTCGTCCTTGGCGATGTTGATCCAGAGATCCATCGTATCGATCAGCACGAAGCGGGGATTGCGCGTCTGTTCGAGGACGTGCAGCTGGAGGGCGGGGTGGATGTTGCCGAGGAACAGGTAGGGCGCTTCGCGGTAGTCTTCCGGGAGTTCCGGCGAAAAGGATTCGAAGACGCCGAGGTCGGTGAAGAGCGTGTCGCGGTGGTCCATGTTTTCGTGGTAGACGCCGCCCCAGCGGAAGGTCTTTCCCTCGACGGTCTGGAGCCCTTCGAGATCGATGCTCATGTTGCTCCACGTTTCGCGGAATTCCTGCGGGAAGTCGGAGCCGACGACGCCGACCATTCCGGTGTGGGTGAAGAACGAGGCCGCCGCGCAGGCATAGCTGACGGAGCCGCCGAGGATCTCTTCGCGCTTTTCGGCGGGGGTTTCAATGGTGTCGATCCCGATGGAACCAACGATGGTCAAGTCTACGGCGGGTTTGGTCATGTGAGCTGTCTCCGGAATTTAAATGGCGTATAAAAGGGCGGTGATGCCGATGGCGCCGACGACGAAGGTTTGCAGGTCGCGTGCGGCAAAGGCGAGCGGGTCGTCGTTCATTTTTCCGCGCCAGGCGAGGTGCCAGATGCGGGTGACCCAATAGAGCAGCAAGGGGCAGAGGGCCCAGAGGAAATGGGGGCGGGAGTAGAGCTCGACCACCCGTTCGCTGCCGAGGTACATGGTGAAGACCAAGATGGCGATGTAGCCGCTGGAGACGCCGAAGCCCAGCAGCAGGGGGAGGTCTTCCACGGCATAGCCGCGCTCGCGCTGCGTATTGTCTTCGTCGGCTTTTTCTTTCATTTCGCGCAGTTCGGAGAGCCGTTTCACCAAGGCCAGGCTGAGGAAGAAGAAGATGGCGAACTCGACGAACCAGCCGGATACCGGGGTTGCGGTGGCAACGGAACCCGCAATGATGCGCATCGAGAAGAGGATGGCCAGCATCAGCACGTCGGCCACGGCAACTTGCTTGACGCGCCAGGAGTAGGCCGTGGTCAGGACATAGTAGGTCAGCAGCACGTAGAGAAAGGGCGGCGGCAGGAACGCGCACAGACTCAGGCTGATGGCGACCAGCAGCGGCGTGAGCATGGCGCCGATCGCGATGGGAAGGTCGCCGGAGGCAAACGGGCGCTTGCATTTGCGCGGGTGGTGCTGGTCGGCGCTGAGGTCGAACAGGTCGTTGAGCACATAGATCGCGGAGGCGGCGAAGCTGAAGGCGAAAAAGGCGATGACGGACTGGACGATCGCCGCCGTATCGGTGAAGCGGTGCGCCAGAAGCATCGGCGAAAAGACGAGGACGTTCTTCAGCCACTGGTGGCAGCGCATGGCCTTGATGAACATGGCGCCGGCCGGGCGCTGTTCCACGAAGATGTGGTCGGCCTTGAGCGCGTAGCCCTTCATTGCGGCCGGAGAGGGATTGACCAAAACGACTTCGGCGGCGGCATCCCAGACCGGGAAGTCGGCGGCGTCGTTGCCGGCATAGCCGAATTTCGGGAACTTTTCCTGGATGGCGGCGAGCTTGTTGCCGTGGCGCAGGTTGCTGTCGGCGCTGCTGGCCAAGACATCGTCGAACAGGCCGAGGTGTTCGGCCACGGCGTTGGCGGTGCGGTAGTTCGAGGCCGTGGCGAGGATCAGCTTTCGGCCCAGGGCGTGTTCTTTTTTCAGCCAGACGAGGAACTTCCCGTTGTAGGGGAGCACCGCGGCGTTGAGCGAAACGCGCTGCATGACCTGGTCTTTCAGGTAGGCCTTGCCCTTCGTTAGCCAGCCGGGAATCTTCAGGATGCTCGCGGGATGGCGCCGCAGCAGAAGAAAGAGGGCTTGGTGCAGGGTGTCGAGTTTGACGAGCGTGCCGTCGAGGTCGACGCATAGGGGGATGGATTCGCGGTCGCTCATGGTTTTGACGATTGATGCGGAAGTCTGGACTGATTCAACGGCATCCCTTTCCCGGTTGATTTACCCGCCACGCCTCACGGTCGGTTGACCTTCACCTGTATGTGGCCGTTGCGGATCTTTTGCTCAAGTTTGTCGCGCAGCCAAAAACGGATGCGCTCGCGCACGAACGGAATCAGCAGCGAAAAGCCGGCCACGTCGGTGATCAGGCCCGGGGTAATGAGCAGCGCCCCGGCGATCAGGATCATGACGCCGTCGATCATCTGCGGAGCCGGCAGGTTGCCGTTGGCCATTTCCTGCTGGATCTTGAAGAGCATGTTCACGCCCTGCCGCCGTACCAGGGCGGCCCCGGCGACCCCGGTGAAGAGAACCAGCAAGACCGTTGGCACAAACCCCACTGCGCCGTGCAGTTTGAACAGCAAGGCCAGTTCGAGAACCGGCATGCCAATGAACAGCGCAATGAGGTAGTGAAGCGGCATAGGCTTAGGACTTGTCGGTGTTCGGTTCGTCGGCCTTCTTCATCAGGTTTTCGAAGCCGGCTTCCACCAGCAGGGCCTCTTGCCAGGCCTGCGCCAGCTGGGCGGTCTTGCTTTGGCGGATGCCGGCGGCAATCTCGTCGCGCATCGCCGGCAGCGTGACCTCTTCGTCGGCCGGCTCCTTGCCGGCCACATAGGCGATCAGGAATTCGTCCTGCGTATCGATCAGGTCGACCAGCGTGCCGGCATCGAACCGGATGGTTGCACCCATGATGGTGCGGCCGGTTTGGTCTTCGAGCTGGGTGGTTGCGTTGAACGGCGCGGTGGTCTGCAGTTCCAGGTTGTACTTCGAAATCGCATCGGCAAACGAGGTGCCGCCCTTGAGGGCCGCTTCGACTTCGGCGTGGATGGCGTCGGCCTTTTCAACGTAGGCGACTTCCGCCGCTTCGATGCGGGCGGCTTCCAGCGCGTCGGCCTTGACGTTTTCGAAGGAGGGCAGGAAGGCGTCGAGGCGCTTGACGAGGGCGATCACGTAGACCGATTCGCGCCCGACGACCGGATCGCTGTAGTAATGGGTGGGGTCGTTCTCGAGGTTGAACGCCGCACGGGCGAACTGGGCGGTCGGATCAATCCCGCGAACGCGGTCGGTGGCGGCGAAGGCCGGGGTGTTGGCGACGATGGTGCGTCCGGCTTTTTCCGCGACCTGTTCGAAGGTGGCGCCTTCGTTCGAGAGGTCGGCCACCACCAAGTCGGCGGCTTCAAAGGCTTTTTGCTGGGCCAGGCCCTTGATGTGCAGATCGACGATGGATTGCTTGACCTCTTCGAGCGGCTGGTATTCCGGCACGGAGTTGGTGGCGGTTTCGGGCTTCACGTAGCGCTGTTTGTTCTGCTCGTAGAAGCTGGCGACCATTTCATCGGTGACGGCCACTTGGTTGGTGTAGTCCGAAACGTTGAAGGAGATATACTTCACGATGGCTTTTTCCGGCAGGCGGAACTCCTCGCTGTTCTTGCCGTAGTAGGCCTTGGCTTGCTCCTCGGTCACGGCCGGGGTTTCGGCCACGCTGCGCGGGATGCCGGCATATTCCACCGTCAGCTTGTCGTTGTAGAGGTGGAAGGTTTCCTTGATTTCCGCTTCGGTCACCAGTGCGCCGTGCGTTGCGGTGGCGGAGACCTTCTGCACCAGGGCGTTGCGGCGGATCAAATCCTCGAAGCCCTTGGCCGTCAGGCCGTAGCGGGGCAGGAACTGCTGGGCGAACCCGTTATAGAGGTTTTTGTCGAACCCGCCGGTCTGCGGATTGACGAAGATCGGGAACTCCTTGATCGCCTGCATCAGCTGCGCGTCGGTGACGGTCAGGCCGAGCTGGTCGCCCTTTTTCATGGTGGCCAGGCGCTGCCAGGTCATCTGCTCCATGAGCTCGACCATCTCCTTGTCCGGATTGAAGGCGCGGCCGGTGTTCATCAGGTACGAAAGGTCGGTCAAGACGTAGACGTCGCGATACACCGTGCGATACTCCGCCTGGGAAACATCCTTGCCGAACAACCGTCCAACCACCTCTTTCGCCGGGTCGATGCCGACATTGGCGTTCTGACTGCTCGCCTTTTGTCCGGTATAGACCGTGACGAACGCGAAACAGATCGCTACCGCGAAAATTCCCCAAACGATCTTCGATTGGATTATCTTGTGAAACTTGGAAATCATCATTGCCATGGGTATTGCTCTCCTTCTTCCAACTATGGGTGTGAAAAATAACCCGCAGACCGTACCTATCCCGCGAAAACTGGTCAATGGCTAAGTCATCCCATAAATGCGATCGGAACGCGGAAACCCGGAACTTCGAGCGAGTTGGCGTTTTGAGCAAGAGATAAAACCGCTTGCACAATTCATCAATTTGTTGTCTGTTTCGCGCTTCGCCGGTCGTTTTGGTTTGGTGGAGTAAACGATCTACGTAGGTTTTGGTATGGGAAAAATTACAGGGGAAAGGGTGTCCGAGCGCAAATCGGATGCTGCAGGAAAAGCGCGCTTATCGTTATTCAATCCTCGTGGGTCGAGTGTGTTTCCGTGCAAGAAGGGGCGCAAGCGCGTCTTGTTGCTGCAAGGACCGCCCGGGCCGTTTTTCAAGCGGTTGCAGCTTTATTTGGAAGACAACGGCCACGATGTGTGGCGCGTGGTGTTCAACCCTGCCGACCGGTTTTTTTCCAACCGGCACGGGCGCGTCAATTTCTATGGCGACCTCGGCGAATGGGAAAATTGGTTTTCCGATTTCATCGAGGGGGCCGGCATCGACCATGTCATCTTGTTTGGGGCCGAACGGCCGGCGCATCGCATTGCCCGTTCGATCGCCGCGGAGCAGGGGATCGACGTCGTTTCGCTGGAAGAGGGCTATATCCGGCCCGGCTACGTCACCGTCGAGCGCGGCGGCAACAACGCCTCCTCGCCGTTGGCCGGCGCATTGCCGCTGGCGGGGCTGAACTACGAGGAGCAACCCGACTTCCCGGCGGAGGATTTCAAGGGCTTCGAACCCATGTGCTTCCAAAACGCGGTCCACTATACGGTGCGCGCGTTGTTCTCGTTTGGAAAGCAGAAGGCCATGTTCCACCGCGAAGTCCCGCTTTTTCCCGAAATCTTCTTCTGGCTGCGCAGCACATGGCGGCGGTGGACCAAGCAAACGCTCAATTTCACGACCATCCAAAACCTGCTCGAGCACCACGACGGAAACTACTATCTCGTGCCGCTCCAGGTTGATTCCGATTCGCAACTGCGCGGTGCCGCCCTCGGCTGGAGCACGCTCAAACTGATTTCCGCCACGCTCAAATCCTTCGCGCGCCACGCGCCGCCCGGCAAACGCCTCGTTTTCAAGATCCATCCCTTGGAACGCGGCCGGTCCAACCACGCCTCGCTCATCCCCAACATGGCGCGCGCCTTCGGCATCGAAGACCGGGTGGACGTCGTCGATACCGGATCGCTGGGGCTTTTGACCCGCCACTGCGCCGGGATGATCACCATCAACAGCACGTCGGGGCTCTCGGCGTTGCACCACGGCGTGCCGCTGCTGGTGGTGGGGGCCGCGTTCTACGCCGTTCCCGAACTGGCGGTGATCGGCAACGGCCATCCCGACTTCGACTCCTTCTGGCACTCCCGCCACGTTGCCGACAAAAGAACACGACACGCCTATTTGCGGTGGGTCAAGCACGAGGCCTTGGTCATGGGCGACTTCTATGCGGCCAAGGGCGTGCATGCCGCCTGCCAGAACATTTTGCTGAAACTCGCGGAATACCGCCGGGCCGAAAAAACCGAAATGGAAGCGAGGAGCGCGTGCTAGATTTCCTGAAACCGATGAATATGAACCGAACCGGGGCCGCAAGCGCCGCCGGCGCGCTTTGCGCCATGCTGCTGTCCGGATGCTCCACGCTGCCGGGGCAGGGGCCGTCGAACCGTCAAATGGCGAAAGACCAGAACGAAGAGCCGGGGGAGCGTGAATATACCGTCGTGCAACTGGATGTGGATTCGATCCACAAGCTCGGCGGGCGCCGGCCGGTCAAACTGAACGAAACCTTCCGGAAAACCATCTGCGGCAAATCCGGCTTCGTGTTGGGAATCGGCGATCAGTTGGCCATCAACATCTGGGAGGCCTCCAACGACGGTTTGTTTTCGACCTTTGACAGCAAGCGGGCCCGAATTGACGCCATGGTCGATGAAAACGGCCAGGTTTTCGTCCCCTATGTGGGATCGGTCGACGTGGCAGGCAAAAGCATCGAATCGGTTCGTGCCGCCATCGAAAACGGGCTGAAGGGCAAGGCCGTTGAGCCGCAGGTCCAGGTGGCGCTTCAAGCCAATGTGAGCAACAACCTCGCCGTGGTTGGCGATGTGAACGCACCCGGCCGTTTCCCCATTCCGGTGGGCGGCGTTCGCCTGCTCGACGTCGTCGCCAGTGCCGGCGGTTCGCGCGCCCCCGTTTTCGAATCCGAGGCCACCATCGTCCGCGGCGAAACAAAGGATACGATCCGCCTGGATGAAGTGCTCTCCCAGCCGGGCAACAATGTCTGGATGGAGCCGAGCGATACGGTCCAGATCATGCACAAGCCGCGAACCTTCACCGCGCTCGGCGCGGTCAGTTCCAAAAACCGCCACGCCTTCAAGACCGAAGGGCTCAGCCTCGCCGAAGCCTTGGCCGAGTCGGGCGGCTTGAACGACGGGTTGGCCGATGCCGGCGGCGTCTTTCTCTTCCGGTTCGAATCGGCCGAAATTCTCCGGGAGGCGGGGGTCGCCCTTCCCGACACCCGGATCAACGACTCGGTGGCCACGATCTACCGCCTCGACTTCAACGAGCCCGAGGCCTTCTTCCTCGCGCGATCGTTCAAGATGCAGGACAACGATCTCATCTACGTCGCGAATGCCTTCGCCGCCGAATACTACAAATTCATCAGAATCTACGTACAACCCCTGCTCGACATCAGCCGTACGAGCTCGGTTCTTGTTGATTAGCGCACAAAGCATCTTTGGAGGTTAATGTGAATATAATAAGTGACAAGGTTGAAGGAGTTGGCCCGTGCAAGGTGACGGTTATTGTTCCCTTGCGTGTGGCCGAAGATCGGCAGGATGCATTTCACCGGTTGACCTTTATCGAGGAAGACGGCGAGAGGCCGGAGGGGGTTCGGATTCTTATTGTAGATGACGGATCGCCACAGGCAATGTCGAACAAGCTGAAGGCTTTCTGCCGAGAGAGGGATTACGGCTATATGCGTCTGGAAACGGAGCTTCAGGAGTTTTCCGTGGGGCGGTGCCGTAACTACGGTGCTATGTATTCTAATTCGACATATGTTTTCATGCAGGATGTTGATTTGGTTCCGTATACTGGATTCTACCAACAACTACTGGATGAAATCGCGGTACAAGAGCTGGACGGGGACATCAAGAGGTTCTTGATGATTCCATATATCTTTATGACGGAAGAAGGCTCCCAGGAGTTTTTCGAAATTCCTGCGGAGTTGCGCGTGCGCCGGTTTCTTCAATTCCTTCTGGAGGGGGATTGTTCGCGTATCGAGAAGTTCTCAACCGGAACATCCGCCAACCTGTATAATCGGATGTGGTATCTTTCGCGTGGCGGAAATTCCAGCGATTTCGAAGGATGGGGGTTTGAGGATTTGGAATGCAATACGCGCATGCTCCGGCATCTTAATCTCTTCCCTACGCCGCGTGAGTGGCAGCTGCAGAAGTATAATTTCAATACAGTTACTGAGTATAGAAGCTGGAAAGCTTCGTATCGGCTGTTCGGCGACATGATGTTTTTCAAAGGAACCGTATTGTTCCACTATTGGCATCCGTCCGGCGGCGATGGAGGCTACAGTGCAAGAAAGGCGCAGAACGAAAAGCTGTTCGCGAAAAAAATGAAGGAATTTGTTGCCGAGAGGAAAGAACCGGAACCTCTTCCCGATATGCATGCTGGAACGACATTACTCATGCGGAGCAACCCCTTCACGTTCGCCCGCGATATTCAGCCCATGCTGGGCAGGATTGTTGAACCGTCTGTACAGCTGTTTGATGAACCTTGGACATTGAAGTCGTTTATGCAGGAACATGCCGTTGACCGCATCATGTTCTTTAATCCTTACGCCGATGAGCGAATGCAAGGAGTTTATGTTGAGGCTCGGAAAATCGGAGTGCCTTTCTTCGTTGCGGAACGGGGGAGTCTGCCGGGGTCTGTGTTTTTCGATCCCAAAGGATTCCTGTTGGATAGTTCGTCTTACGACGTTGAGGTTTGGGATAAGCCACTTAGCGATGAAAAGCGAAAGGCCACTCTCGAATATATCCGACAGGAGCGAACGCATGACCAAACTCTGGAAAGCCAAAGCCAGCGGATCGGTGGTTCGGCATTGCGGTCCCGCTATGGAATCAAGCGGTGGCAAAAAATCCTGTATGTCTCATTGCAAAGGCCTTCAGATACCGTGACCAATCACTTTTGCGGTGAAATCGGGTCCTATGGAAACTTTATGAAGCTGGTGGAGGAAGTCTCGGGTAAGCTGCCAAATAACTGGGTTATGGCGATCAAACAACATCCACTTGAAGAGGATGACATGAGCCGGTTTAATTCAGTCGACTTCGGTCGGAGCCATATTAAGGATATTCTTGATGTGGCCGATTGCGTGTTGACCTTTAATTCCGGAGTCGGAGTACTGTCGATGGCTTGGGAGAAGCCGACCCTACTTGCTGGGGCCGCTTTTTATGCGGATGATCGGATTAACCGTCAGGTCTTAACTGTTGATGATGTCGTGAGGAACCTGAAAGATCTCTATACGCCCGATCAGGAAACAATGCTGCGATTCTACAGCTACTTGGTGAATGATTTTTATTCTTTCGCCAGGTTCACGACCCGACAGGACAAACTACCTTGTGGCGCCAACATCACTTCCACCCGTGCGATCGACTATGACGTTATCCGTGGATTGAGGGAGCAGGAGCTTCGCCTGTCGCGTTATGAAAAGGCCCCGCTGGGGTGGAATTCGATTCTCTTCGACCGTTACCGGTTCGCAGAGAACCATGCCCCAAGTGCTCGGAAGGTTTCGGCTCCCACGGAAGGGGTGTTGAAACCGCAGGCAACGATGTCCCCGAAACCAACCAACCAAAGTAGTTCCCTTATTCGGAAAACGAGAAAGCTGATCAAAACCCCTCGTCGGTTTTTTGCGGACGCTAGGTTCTACTCCCGTTTTTTCGCATAGGGGAATACCAAGGACTTCATCATGCTGGATGAGACAGAAGATTCCATCGAATTTTACATTGATGGGAGCGCGTATCTGGTGGAAGAGGCATGCCGTCTTCCGTTTGAAAGTGTTCTCGATGTAGGTTTTGGCAACGGTGCCGCCTCTTTCTTCTTTCGCGATAGAGGCAAGGATGTGATCGCGGTTGATCGGGATGTTGGCTTTCGTGGAGCTCCCGTTGAGCGAATGAAGAGCCGGGGAATTCGTGTTGTAGAAAGCGAGTTCGAAACACTTGTGCTAGACAAGGCGGTCGATGCGATATGGATATCGCATGTATTGGAGCACACGCTGGATGTGGGCCGATTTCTAAAGAAGGCGCACGATTTGCTAAAAGCGGATGGATGGCTTTTTATTATGGTGCCGCCTTTCAAGCACGAAGTGGTCGGGGGCCATGTTACCCCCGGTTGGAACATCGGGATTCTGATGTATGTTCTGCTCGTAAGCGGCTTTGATATAAAGAACGGTCACTTTATTCGCCATGGCTACAACATATGCGGGTTTGTTCGGAAATCATCGATCCCGTTGCCAGCCCTTTGTTTTGACCAAGGAGATATCGAACGCACTCGCGAGTTTTGGCCCATGGAGGTTTTTCAGGGCTTCGATGGGAATCTGAAGTCGGTCAACTGGATTGAGCAAAACGAAACTCAACCATGAAAACGCCGCCAACTCCACTATATCCGGCCTCCGCGTATGTAGGTTGGGGGAGAAAGAAATCTGGGAGTCGCGCCGTTGAAACTGCCCTCAAAGACGGTGCGCGGTTCGAACTTTTCGAGGATGGATTTTTGCGGTCCGTCGAGCGCGAGGACGAAGCGCTGTCGATGGTCCGCGATGATCTCGGCATCTACTACGATGCGTCTTCTTCCTGCTGTTTGGAGATGCTCGCGGTCCAGGAGTTAGGCAGTGCGGAAACGGAGCGGGTGCGGGCGTTGGTTGCGGATTGGCGCGCACTGCGGCTCTCGAAATATAATGCCGCGCCTGAATTCGAGGCTGCGCTTCCCAAATCCTATGTGCTCGTGGTTGATCAAGTCGCGGGAGACCTTTCGATTGAATACGGTTTGGCGGATGCTGGTTCGTTCGGGAAAATGCTTTCCGCTGCGCTCGACGAAAACCCCGAAGCGACGGTGATCGTCAAGATGCATCCCGACATCTATACCCGGGAAAAATCCGGACACTATGATGTCCGGGCCTTGGAGGCGATGGACCGCGTTGTGGTCATTGCCGAGAACGCCCATCCGGTTGGGTTGATCGAACACGCCGAGGCGGTTTACGCCGTGACTTCGCAGATGGGTTTCGAGGCGTTGCTTTGGGGCAAGCGCGTGCGGTGTTTCGGCATGCCGTTTTACGCGGGCTGGGGGCTCACCGAGGACGAACTACCCGCGCCCGAACGCCGAGGCGCCGCCACGCTGGAACAGTTGGTCCATGCGGCGTTGGTGGAATATCCGCGCTACCGCGATCCCGAAACCGGCGCACCCTGCGCGGTCGAGCGGGTCATGGAACACATCGGCCTTCAACGCCGTTGTCGTTCCCGGTTTCCTCAAACCGTTTTTGCACTGGGCTTTTCGCGGTGGAAGAAGCCCATCCTTCGCTCGTTTTTCGCGGGGTCGGCGGTGCGGTTCGTCAAAGGGTTCGGCGAGGTGCCCCAGGGCGCGACGATCGTTGTTTGGGGCATTCGCCCCGTTCCCGAAGCGCGGGCCGATTTGTCGGTCCTGCGCGTCGAGGATGGGTTTTTGCGTTCGTCGGGTCTCGGCGCGGACCTGATTCGGCCGCTCTCCTGGGTGGTCGACGACGAGGGCATCTATTACGACGCCACCCGGCCATCCCGCCTCGAAACCCTTTTAATAAACGGCGATTTCGACGAAGCCGTGCTCGAACGCGCCCGCGCGCTGCGGGCGACGATCGTGTCGGAAGGTCTCAGCAAATACAATCTCGGTGCAACCGAATGGCGCCGTCCCGATGGCGAGCGGCAGGTCGTGCTGGTGGCGGGGCAGGTGGAGAACGATGCGTCGATCCGGCGCGGCGCCGTCGGCGTGGCAACCAACCTCGATTTGCTGAAAGCGGTGCGGGCCATGCGCCCGGACGCCTACGTTGTTTACAAACCGCACCCGGACGTCGTGGCCGGACTGCGGAAACGCGGCGCAAACGAAGAAGCCGCCGCCGATTGGTGCAACGAGATCGTGGCCTCCGGCGACGTGGCGCGAATGCTTTGCCAGGTGGACGAGCTCCATGCGATGACGTCGCTGGCCGGGTTCGAAGCGCTACTGCGGGGGGTGCCCGTCGTATGCCACGGCCAACCCTTTTACGCCGGATGGGGACTGACCACCGATGTGGCCCCGCCGGAACGCCGCGGCTGCGCGCGCTCGCTCGATGAGCTGGTCGCTGCGGCGTTGATTCTATACCCAACATATGTGAGTCTCGAAACGAATGCTTTCACCACGCCGGAACGCGCCGTTCGGGAACTGGTCGAGTGGAGGGGGCGCGGACCGTCCGGCATGCCGCCGCTACGGCGCGTCGTGCGCTGGATGGGCCGCTTTTGGGCGGCATCGGGATTTAAAAGGAACGCATGATATGACCGAGAATGAAGAAAAGAAAACCCCGCCCGCTGCCCCGCGCCCGCTGGCGAAGCGCCGCCGCCGGCTGAAGCTTTCGTTTGTCCTGTGCGTGCTCCTGCCCGCATTGCTGGGGGCGCTTTACCTCTGGTTCGGCGCATCCGAGCGCTATGTTTCCGGCGCGGGCTTCGCGGTGCGTTCCATGAAGGCCGGCGGCGGGACCGACCTGCTCGGCTCGTTCACCGGCTTGGCCGGAACGGGCTCCACCACCTCGGACGCCTACATCGTTCTGAAATATCTCGAAAGCCGCGACCTGATCGACCGGCTGCGCGCGGACGTCGACTTCGAGGCCATCTATGGCGGAAAGCAAATCGATCCGCTCTCGCGCGTGCGCCCGAACCTCGACGTGGAGAAGTTGCTCGACTATTGGGGGCGCCGAATCAAAACCAGCTTCGATCCAACCTCCGGCATCATCACCTTCGAGGTGCAGGCGTTCGACGCGGAAAACGCGCAGCATGTGGCGGAATTGGCGCTCACCTACTGCCGCGAGCTGGTCAACGGCCTGTCGGAACGCGCGCGCGCCGACGCCGTGAGCTATGCCGAAGAGGAGGTCGTGCGGGCCGAGAAGCGCCGCCTGGACGCCCTGCGCCAATTGCGCGATTTCCGCAACCGGACCGAGGCGCTCGATCCCGCCGCCAGCGCGTCCGCCCAGATCGGGCTCCTCGCCGGGCTGGAGGCGCAGTGGCTCGAGGTGACCGCCCGCGCCGATGCGCTCGGCCAGTCGGTCGATGCCGACGCGCCTTCGCTGAGCGCGTTGCGGCGCCAGGCCGAAGCGCTGGAGAAGCGGATCGAAGAAAAGGGCGGCGGTATCCATGTGACCGGCTCCGACGAAGAACTGACGGGGTTGCTGGCGGAGTACGAGGAGTTGCAGGTGGAGAACGAGTTTGCCCGCAAAGCCTACGCCATGGCGCTGGCCTCGCTCGAAACCGCGCGGATCGAGGCCGGGCGGCGGCAGCGCTATCTCGCCGTCTTCGGCGAACCGGCGCTGCCGGAGCACCCGCTCTATCCGCGCAAGGTTCTCCACCCGATTTTGCTGGTTCTTGTGTCGTGCGGCTTGTGGGGCGTCGGGGCATTGATGGTCTACGCCGTTCGCGACCACCTGACTTGAGGTATCGGAAATGAAGCAACTATTGGCCTTGCAGGCACGCGTGCTTGGTGCGTTGGTGCTGCGTGAAACGCGGGCGACCTTCGGGACGTCGCGGTTGGGCTATCTATGGGCCATCCTCACCCCCGCCGCAGGAGTGGCGCTGTTGGTTTGGGTGTTCGGCGCGGCCGGGCGGCAGCCGCCCTTCGGCTCCAGCCTCGCCCTGTTTTTTGCGACCGGACTCCTTACCCTCGAGTTTTTTCGCAAGCTTTCCAGTTCGCTGATGAGCACGTTCGACGCCAACAAGGCGCTGCTGACCTATCCCGTCATTAAGGAGACCGATACGCTCGCGGCGCGGTTGATCCTGATCTCGACCACCTATCTACTGATCATGGTGGTTTTCTATTCGACGCTGATCGCGTTTGGACTGGCCGATTTTCCACACCGCCCCGGGCAGGCGCTTGCGGCATTTCTGGCGACGGCGCTGATCGGCTTCGGCTTCGGAACCATGAATGCCGTGATTATTTCAATGTGGGATTCGTGGCGGTTCGTTGAACAGATTCTGACACGACCGTTACTTGTCATTTCGGGCGTGTTCTACATTCCGAGCCGGCTGCCGTCCGAGGCGATCAACGTGCTCAAGTGGAATCCGGTGCTGCACTTGGTGGAGTGGTTCCGCGTCGGCTATTACCCGAACTACGACAGTTTCGTGCTCGACCGCTCCTTTGTGCTCGGGCTTGGGCTGGCGCTCGTCCTGCTGGGGCTTGCGGGCGAGCGGTTGTATCGAAAGAAACGGGTCTAGGCATGGTTGAACTGATCGATATCTCGAAAACCTATTCGCTCCGGGGAATCCGCAAAGTGATTTTCAGCGGGTTCAACTTCCGGTTCCAGGCGGGCCGCAACATCGCCATCATGGGCCCGAACGGCGTGGGCAAGTCGACCCTGCTGCGCATGGTGGCCGGAACCGAGCCGCCCGATGCCGGGCGGATCGTCCGCCACGCGCGCGTCTCCTGGCCGCTCGGGTTCGCCGGCGGGTTCAACGGCTCGATGACCGGCCTCGAAAACGTCCGCTTCGTGTCGCGGATCTATGGGCAGGACACCGAGCGCGTCATCGAATATGTCGAGGCGTTTTCCGAACTCGGCAAGTCGATGCGCCTGCCGATCAAGACCTATTCGAGCGGCATGAAGGCCCGCCTTGCCTTCGGCCTCAGCATGGCCGTCGATTTCGACTGCTATCTCATCGACGAAATCACCGCCGTCGGCGACGCCAACTTCCGCCGCAAAAGCAAAGAGGCGCTCGAGCAAAAACTCGACCACGCCCGCATCATCATGGTCTCCCATTCCATGGAAACCATCAAATCCTACTGCGATTGCGGCCTGCTGCTTTCACCCGGCGGCTTGAGCTATCACGACGACATCGAGTCGCTGCTCTCCGCCTACAAAGCCGGCTGCGCCTAATTTTATCCTATAATGAGGGATAAACTTGGGTCTGTTTCGTGCGCTGCGATGATGGCGTTGTATTTTTCGACAAGTTGTTCGACGGTGACTTTCCGGCTCTCCCGAGCAAATCGGCTGATTTCTAGAATGTTTGTTGCGATGAACTGTTCGATTTCAAGCACATCTATTCGATCTGCAATGTTTTCCGCATCCGCAAGATTTTCAGCAGAGATGGCTCCTTTATGGCTCGTAACAATGAGGGGAGAGAGATTGGAACTCAGATTGTCGACGCATTTTTGGATTAATGATTCCGTTGGAGTTTGCGTCACGTGAATCACAACGTTTTCGATTTGGAAGTCACCATTTCGTTTCGTGGGAGCATCTGCGACAGAAAACCCGTTGTGTTCAAGGGCTTCATCAAGAAATAATTCCAGCTTAGCGCCAACTAAATGTTGCATGACCGCTCCCACGTAAGCCGTTCCTCCCGCATCTTTTTGGCGTCGTTCCGCTTGAGAAAGCACTCCGCGCACTAAGGTCCTGACCGATTTCGATAGATCCATCTTTATTTTAAAAGGTTTTCCAATAAAAAAATCCTTAACTCTGGCTACCCACCATTTCTCAATTTTTTCAAAATCGAATCCTTCCATTTCGCGTGCGGAATTTAAGAACGCTACATATTCTCGCATATTTCCAACGCTACCGCAGTTAGTGCGTCAGAAGTGGCTCGGGGATTTTAGACCACGGATTAAGTTAGGTTTTGGCGCAGGGCTCCATAAATGGAAGGATAGGAGCCATGATGAAAAAACAGAGACGGAAACACACGGCGGAGTTCAAGGCCAAGATCGCACTCGAGGC
>NZ_JBFJYW010000018.1:0-21969 GCF_041622395.1 Pontiella sp.
GGGAGCATCGACGTAGCTCGCATATCCGATGCGAGTTTTTGCGGCTCGTGAGGAAAACGCGGATCGGATATCCGCGCTACGCTCAAAAGGCGCGACCCCCGTTGGGATCACGCCTCACGTTTCAATCGTCACGCACCCGCTAGGCGAGGGCCTGGTTCACAATCTCTTTGGCTTCGGCCTGGATTTGGCGGAGGTGTTCCTCGCCTTTGAAGCTTTCGGCGTAGATTTTGTAGACGTCTTCGGTGCCGGAGGGGCGGGCGGCGAACCAGCCGTTTTCGGTGCAGACCTTCAGGCCGCCGATGGCCGCGCCGTTGGCGGGGGCATGGGTCAGCTTCTGGGTGATCGGCTCGCCGGCGAGGGTTTCGGCGGTGACCTGTTCCGGGGAGAGGGCGGCCAGTTTGGCTTTCTCTTCGCGGTTGGCCGGGGCGTCGACGCGGTCGTAGACCGGGTTGCCGAACTTGGCGACGAGATCCTGGTAGTGTTCGCCCGGGTCCTTGCCGGTGACGGCGAGGATTTCGCAGGCGAGCAGGCAGAGGATCATGCCGTCTTTGTCGGTCGTCCAAACGGTGCCGTCCTTGCGCAGGAACGAGGCGCCGGCGGATTCTTCGCCGCCGAAACCGTAGGAGCCGTCGACGAGTCCGTTCACGAACCATTTGAAGCCGACGGGCACTTCCTGCAGATCGCGGCCGAGGTCGGCGGCGACGCGGTCGATCATCGAGGAGGAGACCAGCGTCTTGCCGACGGCGGCATCCTTGCGCCAGCCGGCGCGGTTGGCGTAGAGATAGTTGATGGCGACGGCGAGATAGTGGTTCGGGTTCATCAGGCCGGCGGATTTGGTCACGATACCGTGGCGATCGTAGTCGGGGTCGTTGCCGAAGGCGATGTCGTAGTCGTCCTTGAGGGCGACGAGGCTGGCCATGGCGTAGGGCGAGGAGCAGTCCATGCGCACCTTGCCGTCGCGGTCGACCGTCATGAAGCTGAAGGTGTAGTCGACCGTGTCGTTGCGGGTGGTGATGTCCAGGCCATATTTCTCGGCGATCGGTTTCCAGTAGCGCAGGCCGGAGCCGCCCATGGCGTCGGCGCAGATTTTGATGCCGGACTTGGCGATGGCGTCCATGTCGATCACGTTGCAGAGGTCGTCGACGTAGGGGGTGATGAAGTCGAAGGCGACGGTGGTGTCGGCTTCGAGCGCTTCGGGATAGTAGAGGCTCTTGACCTCGTCGTTGTTGTCGGCCAGCAGTTCGTTGGCGCGGTCGGCAAT
This sequence comes from Pontiella sp., assembly GCF_041622395.1. Taxonomy (NCBI): domain Bacteria; kingdom Pseudomonadati; phylum Kiritimatiellota; class Kiritimatiellia; order Kiritimatiellales; family Pontiellaceae; genus Pontiella; species Pontiella sp. The sequence continues at coordinate 1,262 of NZ_JBFJYW010000018.1, forward strand.
CCAGCCGGTGGCGTCGGTGTCGGCCGGCCCGCCGTTGGGCGGGTTGTATTTGAAGCCGCCGTTATCCGGCGGGTTGTGCGAGGGGGTGATGACGACGCCGTCGGCCAGCCCATCGGTGCGGCCCTTGTTATAAGCGAGGATCGCGTGCGAAATGACGGGGGTGGGGGTGTAGCCGCCGTCTTTGTCGATCATCACGGTCACGCCGTTGGCGGCGAACACCTGCAGGGCGGTCTTTTCGGCCGGGATCGAGAGGGCGTGGGTGTCCTTGCCCATAAAGAGCGGGCCCGTGATGCCCTGTCCGGCGCGGTATTCGCAAATCGCCTGCGCGATCGCCATGATGTGGTCTTCGGTAAAGCTGGTCTTCAGCGAGGTGCCGCGGTGTCCGGAGGTGCCGAAGGCGACTTTCTGGTCGGGGTTGGCGACGTCCGGTTGCAATTCGTAGTAGCGGCTGACGAGCTCGGCGACGTCGGTCAGGTTTTCTTTCGCAACGGGTTTTCCTGCATCGGGATGAATGGCCATGGTTTGTCTCCTTTGAAAATTGATCAACGAGCCGCGGTTCATAGCAAAGCCCCCCCGCCGGCTCAATGATAAACGTGAAAGGCCTCGGCCGGCCCGGGCGCTGGGGTTACTTCAACTCTTCGGGATTGGGCGCGGTTTCGGGTTCCGGGATCACGATGCCGGTTTCGGCCGCCTGGGTGGCCTCGGGCAGATTGCGGACCTCGACCACGTAGCGCTTGAGCATTTTCTTCTGTTCGCCGCTCAGGCGGGGGAAGCTGTAAACGCCGTCGCTTTCCCAGGTTTTGGTGCCTTCGATGATGCCGAGACGGTTGATGAAGGTTTGCAGCAGCTGGTCGTGCGGGTAGCGGTAGACCGTGTCGTCTTCGGTAAACGTGACCCAGACATCGTAGCCGAGCCACTCCTTCTTGAAGAGCAGGCGGGTCGATTCCTGTTCGGGTTCGACGATATCGTCCTGGTGCGTTGTTTCCCAATCGGCTTTCACGTCGGCGAAGACCGCCCGCGATTTGCCGCAATGCGGGCAGGAGCGCACGCCTTTGTTGAGGAAGCCGGAGATGAGATAGGCCTTTTTGCAGGCGGGGCAAATGACGGCGGCGGCATTGCCGTGGCAGTCGGCCACTTCCACGGTGCGCCCGTTCGCCGCCGCAAGGCTTTCGTCGCCGTTGCGCTCGAACTCGGCGATGGCGGCCTGAAGCACCTTGCTCTTGGTGATGATTTCGTCCGAGACCATCAGGTCGGGATGCAGCTCGGCGGGTTTGTGGCCGTCCGGCAAGCCGGTGCGGCGATGGACGACCCACGAGGTGTACTGGCGCGGCGGGCCGAGGATTTCGGTCCAATCGACCTTTTCGAACGGGCCGATCCCGAGGTAGCCCTGTATCGCGGAATAGTTGGCCCGCACCTTGTTTGCGTTCAAATAGTCCAATGCTTTGCGAATGTCGCCTTTCATATGAAAAACCTCCGTTGTCGCGCTATCAGATACTATGTCGTTCTAGCATGACAACAAAAAAACCGCTGATTTTGGTCTTCGCGTTACAATTTCCGGCGGATTTAGTAGTGGAGGTCGGTTGTTCGGATGATAAAGTGTTGCCAATTGATGAAACGATCTAAGGGCCGGGACGATGAGGAATGGGGGCCGTCCGACTACATCGCCAAGCTGGAGGGGTATCAAAAGAGTGCATCGTCCACTTCCGGCGGGAAGCGCAAGCGAAGGAAGTAGGACGTTGGAGGCAGTACGGTTGGCTTGGTGCCCGCCGATCCATGAAGGAGGAGTCAGATGAACGACAGGAATACGAACATACCCAAGGTGAACCTTGCGCTAGTCGCATCGGTTCCGGTGCTGGTGCCGATCGTTTTGATCGGGGCATTTATCTTTTTCTGGTTTTTCTGCCGGATCGAACCCGGCTCGGGGCAGATTGCGGTGCTGATCCGCAAGACGGGCGACAACCTCCCGCCGGGACAGGTGATTGCGCTGGAAAAAGCGCAGAAGGGCATCCAGCTCGACGTGCTCGCGGAAGGGCGGTATTTCCGCAATCCCTACACCTGGAGCTGGAAGATCCAGCGCATTCTCGATGTGCCCGCAGGTAAGCTGGGCGTCATGACCCGCCTTTACGGCGACGAACTTCCCGCCGGCGACGAACTTCCCGCCGGCGCCATCATTGCCGAGGACGGCCAGCGCGGCATCGTCCAGGAAATCCTGCGGCCCGGCAAATACCGCATCAACCCCTACGCCTACCACGTGGCGCTCTTCGACGCGATCAACATACGCCCCGGCCATGTCGGCGTCGTCACGGCGTTGACCGGGCAGGATGTGCTGAACAACGACCTTCCGATCGAAAAGCGCAACACCTTCATGGTGGAGACGGGGCTCAAGGGGGTCAACGGCATGCTGCTCGATCCCGGCACGCACTACCTCAACCCCTATATCTACAACTCGGTGGAGGTCAACCTGCAGAGCCAGCGCTTCGACATGTCCGGCAAGGACGTCATCAGTTTCCTGACGCTCGACGGCTTCACCGTCACCGTCGAAGGCTACATCGAATTCGGCATCCAGCGCGAGGAGGCCGCCTTCCTGACCCACCGCGTCGGCGATATGGACGACATCATCAAGAAGCTCATCCTGCCGCGCGCCCGCGGGTTCAGCCGCATCGAAGGCAGCAAGCATCCGGCCGTCAACTTCATCGTCGGCGAAACCCGCCAGAAATTCCAGAACGACCTGGAGTCGCACCTGCGCTCCAAGTCGACGGGCTGGGGGGTCGATATCAAGGCCGTCGGGGTCCGCAAAGTGATCGTGCCCGACGAAATCGCCAGCATCAACCGCGACCGCGAGCTGGCCGTGCAGGATGCCGCGAAATACGAGCAGCAGATCGTGCAGGCCAAATCCAAGGCCGAGCTGACCAAACAGGAGATGCTCGCCATCCAGAACCGCGAAAAGGTCGAGGCCGACACCAAGCGCATCCGCGCCGTGATCGACGCCGAGCAGGACCAGAGCGTACGCCTGATCGTCGCGCAGAAGGAGCTCGACGTGGCGAAGGTCGAATACGAGGCCGCGCTCTTCCAGGCCGAGGCCATCCTGCTGAAGGCCGATGGCGAAAAGGATGCCATCGCCGCGCAGAACGCGGCCGAGGCCAACGTGCTTGAAAACCGGGTGCAGGCCTTCGGCGGCGGGGCCGCCTTTGCGCAATACACGCTCTACGAAAAACTGGCGCCGAACGTCGGCTCCGTCCTGAGCTCCGATGAAAAAGGGGTGGGCGGCATCTTCGATGCGTACGCGCCCGCGAAAGGAGGTGCCGAATGAAAAAAATCATTTTAGCCATCGTTGGAATCGTTGTTGCGCTCGTGGTGTTGCAGGGGGTGTGGTTGTGGGGATTCTGCCGTTTCTACGTCGGCCCCAATCAAATGGCCATCGTCACCGCCAAGAACGGCGAGGCGCTCGAGCCGGGCCAGATCCTCGCCCGCGAGGGCCAAAAGGGGATCCGCGAGGAGCCGCTGGGCGAAGGCCGCCACTTCCTCAACCCCATCTTCTACGACCACGAGATTGTCCCGGCCACGATGATCGAGCCGGGCAAGGTCGGGATCGTAACCTCCAAGGTCGGGCAAAAACTCCCCACCGGCGAGTTCATTGCCGAACGCGGACAGAAGGGGATCTGGCGCAGCGTGCTCGGTCCGGGCAAGTACCGGATGAACACCTACGGCTACAACATCGAGATCGTCGATGCCATCAGTATTCCGATCGGCTACGCCGGGGTCGTCACCTCGCTCTCCGGTTCCCAGTCGCCCAGCGGCGAGTTTGCCGGCGATCGGCAGAAGGGCGTCCGCAAGGATGTGCTGCAGCCGGGGCTCTACTACGTCAACTCCAAGGAATACAAGGTGGACGTGCTCGAAGTCGGCATCAACCAGGTTTCGTTGCTCGGCCAGGAGGGTAGCAAGGTGGTGACCAAGGCGCGCCAGCTGGGGCAGAACGATGCGCTGAACACGCTCCAAAGCAACATGCTCGAAAAGCAGGAAGCCAAGCGGGCGGACTATTTCAGCCAGCGCAAATCGTCCTGGGATGCGCCGGCCAAGCGCGGCCAGCCGGTCGATTTTGCCGCCGGTTCGCGCGTGCGCGACGCCGAGCACGTCCAGCTCGCGGAAGGGGAGATGAACCTGATGGAGCTGTTGACCTTCCCGTCGCGCGACGGATTCGATATCAGCCTCGACATGACCCTCGAGTTCGAGCTCGATCCGGGCGATATTGCCGGGATCTACCGCCGCTACGGCGACCTGCCGGCGGTGGTCGACAAGATCATCATGCCGCAGATCACCTCGATCTCGCGCAACAAGGGCTCCGAATACCGCGCCAAGGACTTCATCGTCGGCGAAGGCCGCGAAAAATTCCAGGGCGACCTGACCGCCGCGCTCGAAGCGACGTTGAGCGCCAAGGCCGTCCGCGTCCACAACGCGCTGATCCGCCACGTGGAGGTGCCCGGCGAAATCCGCGCCCCCATCCAGCAGGCCAGCATCGCCGTCGAGCAGGACCTCACCAACAAGGAGCGGCAAAACACCGCCCGCAAGGAGGCCGAGCTCAACACCGAAGTCTCGCTCATCACGCAGCGCGGCGAGCAGGTGATGCAGGAGACCGAAAAGCTCAAGGCCGAGATCGCCGCCGACCTCGAAAAGCAGGTTGCCCAGATCCAGGCCGAAACGCTCAAGAAAGAGGCCGAAATCCGCAAGCTCACCGCCGCCATCCACGCCGACAAGGTGCGCGTGCTCGGGCAGGCCGAGGCCAGCGCCCACCAAAAAGTCGAGGGCGAAAAAGCCAACGGCCTCCAGCTTAAGACCGCCGCCTTTGGCGATCCGGCCGCCTACGCGCGCTGGCGCTTTGCCGACACGCTCAATCCCCGGATGAAACTCAACATTATCCACGCGGGCGAAGGCACGCTCTGGACCGACCTCGAAAAAACGGGCTTCGCCGAACTTGGCGGTGCGCAGCAGCTGCAAAACAGGAAATAAGAGATGGGAATCAAGGCCCTTTCGGTTGTGCTCTCGTCGGCGCTTTTGACCGGGTGCGCGACGCAGGAGATTCGGTTCACCTCGTATCCGTCCGGCGCGAGGGTCGTGGCCGGGAAGAAGCGCGGGACCACGCCATGCACGTTGAAAGTTCCGGAAGATCTCGCCCAGGCGACCTTCAGCCTGCCCGCGGGCCAGGAGCTTGTGTTGCCGATGCCCGAGATGGACTCCGACCTGAAAGAGGTCGGCGAGGAGGTGGGCAAGGCGACGGGCGGCGTGCTGATGGTTGCGGGCGGTGCCGTTGGGCTGGCCGGGCTTGGCGTTTTCCTGCTTGCCGGGTCGGCTCTAAACGATGACGACGACGATTCCTCGCCCGACTCGGACGCCTATGCCGGCATGGGGATCGGCTTGCTGGGGATGGTGGTTGGCGGCGGCGTCTATTTTCTCGGAAAATGGATCTTCCCCGACCACGAGGCACCCGTGCTGCATGCCGAGTTCGAACCCCGATCCGAAGACGCCGATCCCTTGGAGGAGGAGCGCTACGAGGACGTCGGCTTTGGCGCAAAACGGTTGAAGAGCGCCAATCGCTGAGGTTCGAAGTTGGCTCTTTCAACTTGCCCGCTCCACGGCAAAGCTTCAGTCTGCGCCCTTTGAAAAACATCAACCAAGGAGAGAAACCATGGCAAAAGCGGCAGCACGGCATATTTTGGTGGCAACGGAAGCGGATTGCGCAACGTTGAAGAAGCAGATCGAAGAAGGCGCGGATTTCGCCGAATTGGCGAAATTGCATTCCAAATGCCCGTCCGGTTCGGATGGCGGCGCCCTCGGCACCTTCGGCCCCGGCCAGATGGTTAAGGAATTCGATGAAGTCGTCTTCAGCGCCCCCGTTGGCGAAGTACAGGGCCCGGTCAAGACCCAGTTCGGCTACCACCTCGTGGAAGTCACCCATCGCGTCGATTAATTCGCGGAGGAGCACCGCTTCCGGTGTTCTTCTATTTTTTCGGCGGCACCAGCCCGAACTTGGCATACGCACGGGCCGTGGCGACACGGCCCTGCGCCGTTCTCTGGAGGTAGCCCTCCTGGATCAGGTACGGCTCGTAGACCTCCTCGATCGTGTCCGACTCTTCGCCGACCGACACCGACATCGAGTTGATCCCCACCGGGCCGCCGCCGAACTTTTCAATGATGCAGGAGAGGATGCGTTTATCCATCTCCTCCAAACCGTTGTCGTCGATGTCCAGCAGGTTGAGCGCCTTGTCGGCCAGATCGCGGGTGATGATGTTGTCGGCCTTCACCTGCGCATAGTCGCGCGCGCGGCGCAGCAGATTGTTGGCGATACGCGGCGTTCCGCGCGAACGGGAGGCGATCTCCATCGCCCCGCCCTCTTCGATTACCACGCCCAGGATCCGGGCCGAGCGCTTGATGATGGTGGCGAGCGTCGGCGCATCGTAGTAGTCGAGGCGGTTGACCAGCCCGAAGCGCGAGCGCATCGGCGCCGAGAGCATGCCGGCGCGGGTGGTGGCGCCGATCAGCGTGAACGGCTGGATGTTCAGCCGCACCGACCGCGCGTTCGGCCCTTGGTCGATCACGATATCGATCACGAAATCCTCCATGGCCGAATAGAGATATTCCTCCACCGAGCGCTGCATCCGGTGGATTTCGTCGATGAACAGCACGTCGCCGCGTTCCAGGCTCGTCAGCAGGCCGGCGAGATCGGCGGGTTTGTCGATCACCGGGCCGGAGGTGCATTTGATTCCCGCGTCCATGGCGTCGGCCAGAATATAGGAAAGGGTGGTCTTGCCCAGCCCCGGCGGTCCGGAGAGCAACACGTGGTCGAGCACGTCCTCGCGCTGGCGGGCCGCCTGCACGAAAAGCTCCAGCCGCTCGCGAATCTTGTCCTGTCCCGTAAAATCCGCGAAGCGCGATGGCCGCAGCTTTTGCTCGAAGTCCTTGTCCGGTGTGATGATTTCGTTGTTCATAGTGTGGGCGTATGTACCCTTTTTCCGCACTCGGTTACAGAATTAACGCCGTCGTCTTTTGGGAATCGGGGACGGTGCCGATGGGCGATGGCACTGATCGTGCGTTCTTAGGGATCGAAGGGATGGTTTTTTAGCCGAAAGGGCACATATATGTATCATAATTGGCTGTTGCATACGGAATTGACTGAAAACGGGGCCTGGGCCGAAGGAGAGCCATGCTGAACCTCGGCGCCCAAGCCCGATCGTTTGTCGGGGAATATATTCGCCAAGAGCGGTTGCCCGCGTCCTATGCGGAGACGGTGGCGAACTATTTCGTGCCGTGCGCCCAGCGCATCCAGTCGCTCGTCCGCCGGCATCCCGGGGTGGCGGTGGTCGGAATCAACGGGGCGCAAGGAACGGGCAAGTCCACCTTTGCCGGTTGCCTGGCCGGGCTGCTGGAGCTACAGGGGCTGCGCGTGCTGGTGCTCTCGATCGACGACCTCTATTTCACGCGTGCGGTTCGCGGCCGGCTTGCAAAGGAAATCCATCCGCTGCTGCAGACGCGCGGGGTGCCGGGTACCCACGAGATGGAACTGGGGCAGGCGATCATCGCCGCGCTGCGCGGCGAGCCCGGCCCGACGCTCAACGAGGTGCCGCGGTTCGACAAAGGGGCCGATGACCGGGCCGCAACGGGCACGCCTTTTCCTGCGGACGGGGTCGATCTGATCTTGTTCGAGGGGTGGTGCATCGGTGCCGTTCCCCAGCCGGCATCGGCATTGGCCGATCCGTGCAATGCCCTGGAGCGGGACCACGACCCGGATGGGCGCTGGCGGACCTATGTGAACGATTGCTTGTCCGGAACCTATGCCGACGTATTCGGTTCGCTCGACTATCTGCTGATGCTGAAGCCGCCCGGGTTCGAGATGGTCTACCAGTGGCGCGGCGAGCAGGAGGCAAAGCTGCGGCAGCGGCTGGCCGAGGCCGGCGCATCGGCGGCGCTGGCCATGGACGAGGACGCGTTGACCTTTTTTATTTCCCACTATGAACGGCTGACGCGCTGGATGCTGGAAGAGATGCCCGGACGGGCCGATGAAGTCTTCTGCATCAACGCGGAGCATGAATATTGCGCGCATACCCTGCGCGGCGACCGGCCGGTCCGCTATTTGGTATCGACCGATCTGGACGCGACCCTGCTGGATGAGTCCTACTCCTGGCAACCCGCGCGGCCGGCGTTGGAAAAGCTGGCGGAACAGGGCGCCTGCCTGGTCTTGAACTCCAGCAAGACGGTGAGCGAATTGCTGCAGCTGGCGCAGGAAATGACCGGAAGCATCGGAATGGATGCGCCGATTCTGGTGGCTGAAAACGGCGGTGTTCTGGCCATGCCGGACCCGGCCGCGCCACAGGGGTATCGCATCGAATGTCTCGGCCCGAGCCGTAGCGAAATTCTGGCGGTGGCGCATCGCTTGCGAAGCCGCCACGGCTATCGCTTCGAAGGATTTGACGATATGCAGCCCGAAGAGGTCGTCGGGCATACCGGATTGGATCGCGATGCCGCGGTCCTGGCCATGCGGCGCCAGGCCACGGAACCGCTTTTATGGCATGACACCGAAGCGCGTTGGGCGGCGTTTTCCGCGGCCTTGAACCGAGAGGGCATACGCGCCGTGCGCGGCGGACGCTTTATCCACCTGATGGGGGATACGGACAAGGCCCTCGGCCAGCGGATGGCTCTCGCGCGCTGCGAGGAACGGGCCCCGGACGCCTTGTGGCGGGTCATTGCGCTCGGCGACAGTCCGAACGATCGGGGGATGCTGGATGCCGCCGACATTGCGGTGGTGATCAAGAACCCAGCGCATGAGGCCGTATTGCAACCCGGCGCCTTGCTGTGCCTGTTCCCGCCGCACACGGGGCCCCGGGCTTGGAACGAAGCCATTTTATCGATAGTGGAGCACAACGATTAGGAGCGATTATGGGCGATTTTTATCAACATGGTGTCGTGACAACCCTGCATCAGCTGAGTGACCGGCCCATCGAGGCCATCGAGCAGGAATTGGTCGAATTCGGGAAGCAGCGGCCGATGGCCTTGTTGCTGCCCTCGCTGTTTTCGGAGCTGGAGGGTCCGGCGCTGTCGAATATCGTCGATGAGCTGGTCCATGTGCCGTATCTCGAACAGATCATTGTCGGGCTGGACCGGGCCGACGAAGCGCAGTACCGGCATGCGTTGGGGTTTTTCAACCGGCTTCCGCAACGGCCCAACGTCATGTGGCACGACGGCCCGCGGCTGCGGGAGATCGATGCGCTGCTCCAGGAAAAGCGGCTGGCCCCCAACCGCCCCGGAAAAGGGCGGAACGTGTGGTACATGTTCGGCTATATCCTGGCCACCGGCAAGGCGCAGGCGGTGGCGCTGCACGATTGCGATATCACCACCTATCGCCGCGACCTGCTCGCCCGGCTGATTTACCCGGTGGCCAATCCCGCGTTCAGCTACAAGTTTTGCAAGGGCTTCTATGCCCGCGTCGCCAACAACACCCTGAACGGGCGCGCCTGCCGCCTGTTGGTTTCCCCGCTCATCCGCGCGCTCAAGCTCGTCTGCGGCCCCAACCCCTATCTGGGCTATCTGGACAGTTTCCGCTACGCGCTCGCCGGGGAATTCGCCATGGGGCGCGATGTGATTGAAAACATCCGAATCCCCTCGGATTGGGGGCTGGAGATGGGCGTGCTTTCGGAGATCTACCGCAATTATGCCACCAACCAGATTTGCCAGGTGGATGTGGCCGACATCTACGACCACAAGCACCAGGACCTCTCGGCGGAGGATCAGACCAAGGGCCTGTCCAAAATGAGCGGGGACATCGCCAAATCCCTGTTCCGGAAAATGGCCACGATGGGCGAGGTCTTTTCCGCCGGGAAGATCCGGACCATCAAGGCCACCTATTACCGCATTGCGTTGGACCTGGTCGATAGCTACAGCGCCGATGCCACGCTCAACGGGTTGCAGTACGATCGCCACAAAGAGGGCAGTTCGGTCGAGTTGTTTGCCGAAAACATCATGAACGCCGGCCACGAATTTCTGGAGCGGTCCATGGAGACCCCGTTCATGCCCAGCTGGAAGCGCGTGATCGCCGGCGTGCCGGATGTGCTCGACCGCCTCGTTCAGGCGGTCGAGGCCGATACGCAGGAGTTCGGCTCGCGCGAAGTGACCGTGCCGTCGCTCCATCCCCATGCGCTGCGGCTGCGCAGCAGGATCGAGCAGCATGTCCAGCAGATCTATGCGGACCACGATGCGGGCGAGCTCTCCGACCGGATTCTGGTGGAGTCCGGCCTGGAATCGAAGACGGTCGCCATCCCCGAAAACATCGATAAGTGGAGCCAGAACGATGTCGTGGCGATCGGCTATGGCGACAGTGTGATCGACGATACGTCGGAGCGTCCGATCAGTCCGTTGGCCAATCTTCACCGGTTTCTGGACCGCGAGTTGCGCTCGACGGTGACGGGGGTGCATATCCTGCCGTTTTCGCCCTTCAGTTCGGACGACGGATTTTCGGTGATCGACTATACCAAGATAAATCCCGCCCTGGGCACCTGGGAGGATTTGGAGGGGATCGCAAAAAACTATGTCCTGATGGCGGACCTGGTCTTGAACCACTGCTCCAGCCAGTCGCTTTGGTTCAAGAATTTCCGCGAGGGCAAACACCCCGGCAAGGATTACTTCATCGTTCCCGATCAATCGATGGACCTTTCGCAGGTCGTGCGGCCGCGTTCCACCCCGTTGCTGACGGCGGTGGAAACCTTCGACGGCGAAAAACAAGTCTGGTGTACCTTCGGCCCGGACCAGGTCGATCTGGATTTTTCCAATCCCGAAGTGCTCCTCGAAATGATCGGCATAATGGCGATGTATGCGAAGCGCGGCGTCCGCTTCTTCCGGCTGGATGCGGTGGCCTTTCTCTGGAAGGAGTCGGGGTCGCCCTGCGTGCATCTACGGCAAACCCACGAAATCATCAAGCTGCTGCGCCTGCTGCTGGAGCACATCAATCCCTCCATCGTGGTGATTACGGAAACCAATGTGCCCAACCGCGAAAACCTGAGCTATTTCGGCAACGGTAACGAAGCCCACATGATTTACAACTTTTCGCTGCCGCCGCTGCTGGTGAATACCCTGCTGACCGGCAACAGCCGCCATCTGCAAAGCTGGATGATGTCGATGCCGCCCGCCAAACGGGGCCGCGCCTACTTCAACTTCATCAGCTCGCACGACGGGATCGGCGTGCGCCCGGCGGAAGGGCTTCTCGGGGAAACGGAGATGGAGGATCTGCTCAAAACCCTGCAGGCCAGCGGCGGCGCCATCTCCACGCGGCGCACGCCGGATGGCCGGGAGATTCCCTACGAAGTGAATATCTCCTTGTTCGATGCCTTCAAGACCACGGTCGCCGGCGCGGAAAACGCGGAGCGCGATTCCTCCGGCAGGCTGGTCGGCGACCGCTATCAGTGCGACCGTTTCCTTTGCGCCCACACGATCATGCTGGCGCTGGAAGGCGTTCCGGGGATTTACCTCAACAGCATGCTGGCCACGCCGAACGACTATGCGCTTTACCAACGGACCGGCCGGGCCCGGTCGATCAACCGGCATCCGTGGAGCAACTCGGAGTTGAATGCGGCCCTGGCCGACCCGTCCGGCCCGCACGCGGTGGTGTTCAACGAGATGAAGCGTTTGATCCAGCTGCGCCGCCAGCAACCCGCCTTCCATCCGAATGCAACCCAGTACACGCTGCATCTGGGGCCCTCGTTTTTCGCGTTCTGGCGCGAAAGCATCGACCGGGACCAGTCGATTTTCGCCATCCACAACGTCAGCGGCGAAAAGCAGCAGTTGCCGCTGGTCGAGCTCAACCTGATCACCACGGAACATTGGCGCGACCTTTTGAGCGGGCATCGGTACGAGGATTTGGAAAGCACGATCGAGTTTGAGCCCTATGCTTCCGTCTGGCTCAGCAACCGCTAGCGGACGCCTATTTCGTCAGCGCCAGCCGGATCAAATCTTCCACCGTCATCTCGGGCGTCAGTTTCTGGGCGGCGCCCTTGATCAGCTTGGCGGCGTCGTCGGGCTTGTGGCCCAGCGCGCCGAGGGCCAGCGCCGCATCGCGCATGCGGGAATCGCCGGCCGGTCCATCAGCCGGCGCAAAGGCGTCGAGCTGGTCGCCGCGGTCGAACTTGTCGCGCAGCTCCACCACGATGCGCTCCGCCGTCTTTTTGCCGATGCCCGAGATGGTCGAAATCCGTTTCACATCGCCGTTGATCAGCGCGTTTTTGAGCTCGCGCACGGGCAGGCCCGAGAGGGCGCTGATGGCCAGTTTCGGCCCGACGCCGCTGATCGTCAGCAACTTCATGAACATGTCGCGCTCGTCGGCGGTGCAGAAGCCGAACAGCTTTTGGTCCGCCTCCGTGATGTGGTGATAGATCAAAATACGGCAGCTTTCGCCCTCCGGCGGAAGCCGGTCATAGCTGCTCAGCGGGATAAACACCTCATAGCCAACGCCGCCGACGTTCATTTCGATGCGCGCGAGCTGCTTGGTTTGGAGTTTGCCTTCAAGAAAAATAATCATGGGCGCACATGGTGCCGAAAACGGCGGCTGAAAGACAGCCATTTCGCGCGCTTCCGCCAAATCGGATCCATCCGCCCCGGGATTCCGAAAACGAGATTGAACGAAATGGTACCGGAACGGTCTCAATTTGAAATTACGCCGGAAAGGGGCTGAATACATGAAACTGAACAAGAAAATCGCAAGTGAAATCGTGGCCGTGTTCCTTGCAGGAACAGGGATGGCGGACGGCAAGGGCGCGCCGGAGGTGAAAATCACCATTAACGACATCAAGGTCGAAGACACCGTCTACACGCCCTACTACTTGGTGCAGACGGAGCAGGACCACCAGCAGGGTTCCGCCCAGAAGTGGATCCGCATCGGGGTCTATTTCACCACCAAGGGCGGATGGATCGACGAGCTCGACGTTACGCAACTGGCGTTGTTGGACTGCGACGACGAGGGCGGATGCTTGGCGCTTTCGGAAAGCGTTCACTATATTAACATCGAGCCGGGCGACCATGTGGTTCAGGTGTACCTGCATCCGAGCTATGTGAAGCGGTACGAGGTCGACGCCTTCAAGCTAGATTCGGCCGCGGTGCTGAAAATCGACGGCAAGATCGTGGCGGAAAAGGAAACGAACCGCCGGCTTGAAAAAGGCTGGTCCAAGGGCGCCGAAGCCTTGAACGCCAAAGGCTATCTGCTCAACCATTCCGAAACCCCCTTCTGGTTTATCAACTACGATTTCAAGGAGATCATCAAAAGCCGCGAATTCCCGCTTGATTAGGGGCGGTTGCCGGAGCGCGCCTCGCCTTTGAGGCCGCCGGCGCCGCCGGTCGTCGGAAGTGCCGAGTATCCAAATACTTTTATCCAGTTGTTGCGTTGCTTTTTAGCCGGAAAGCTATATCTTCGCGCCTCATTTTTTATTTGGAGAACCCTATGGCCCAGGAAATCAGGAATATCGCGATCATCGCGCACGTTGACCATGGTAAAACCACGCTGGTGGATGAAATCATCAAGCAGTCCAAGTTGTTTCGCGACAACGAGGACATGCAGGTCTGCATGCTCGACAGCAACGATCTCGAACGTGAACGCGGTATTACCATTCTTTCGAAAAACATCAGCGTCAACTACAAGGGCGTGAAGGTGAACGTGATCGATACCCCCGGCCATAGCGACTTCGGCGGGCAGGTGGAGCGCGTGCTGAACCTGGCCGACGGCGTCCTGTTGCTGGTCGATGCGGCCGAGGGCCCGATGCCGCAGACCCGCTTCGTGCTCGACAAGGCGCTGGAGCTCAACCTGAAGCCCGTGGTGATCATCAACAAAATCGACAAACCGGACGCGCGTCCGGACGTGATCCACGATTTGGTGTTCGACCTCTTCGTTGAACTCGAAGCCAACGACGAGCAGCTCGACTTCCCGATGCTCTACTGCTCCGGAAAGAATGGCTGGGCCGACACGGTGCTCGATGGTCCGCGCGATTCGATGCTGCCGCTGATGGACGCCATCTTGGAACACATCCCGGCGCCGAAAGTGAACGAAGGGCCCGTTCAGATGCAGGTGACTTCGATCGATTACAGCGACTATGTCGGCCGTATCGGCGTCGGCCGCGTTTACCGCGGAACGCTCAACACCACGCAACCGCTGATGCATATCCGCCGCAACGGCAAGCAGGGCCAGACCCGCATCAAGCAGCTCTTCACTTTTGAAGGGCTGGGGCGCAATGAAGTCGAAGAGGTGCCGTGCGGCGACCTCTGCGCCATCGTCGGCATTCCCGATATCGACATCGGCGACTGCATCACCGCTTTTGAAACCCCCGAAGCCCTGCCGCCGATCCATATCGACGAACCGACGCTTTCGATGACCTTCAGCGTCAACGATTCGCCCTTCTACGGAAAGGACGGCAAGTATGTCACCAGCCGCCACCTGCGCGAACGCCTGCTCAAGGAAACCGAGCGCGACGTGGCGCTGCGCGTCGAGGAAACCAGCGGCGACTCGTTCCGCGTCAGCGGCCGCGGCGTACTGCACCTTTCCATCCTGATCGAAACCATGCGCCGCGAAGGCTTCGAAATGTCCGTCGCCCAGCCCCAGGTGATTTTCAAGGAAAAGCACGGCAAGAAAGAGGAGCCGATCGAAATCCTGCACATCGATGTGCCGGACGAATTTGCCGGCAAGGTGATCGAACTCGCCGGAACGCGCAAAGGCGAGATGATCGATATGGAGCAGCACGGCCTGCGCAAGACCATCCGGTTCCAGATTCCGACCCGCGGCCTGATCGGCCTGCGTTCCAAGATGCTGACCGCTTCGGCGGGCGAGGCGATCGTGACGCACCGCTTCTTGCAATACGAGCCCTTCAAGGGCCCGATCCAGCAGCGCAACAACGGCGTGCTGATCTCGCAGGGCAAGGGACCGGCGGTGGCTTTCGCGATCGACGGGCTCCAGCAGCGCGGCATCTTTTTCGTCAACCCCGGCGAAGAGTGCTACGAAGGCATGATCGTGGCCGAGCACTGCCTCGACAAGGATCTGGTGGTCAACATGCAGAAAGCCAAGCAGCTCACCAACGTCCGGGCCTCCGGTACCGACCGCGCCATGAAGATTGCCCCGGCGCAGGTGAAGAGCCTCGAAGAGGCCCTCGAATACATCGCCGCCGACGAGCTGGTCGAGATCACGCCCCACAACATCCGCATGCGCAAGAAGTTGCTCACGGAGAACGACCGCAAGCGGTTCGGCCGCCAAAAAGCCGACTAGCCACGCTTTCCGCAACGTGCGAGGGGAAGGTTAGGGTTTTGCAAAGCCTTGGGATAAGGGTTGCATTCCCCGAATTCCGTTATAAAATTTCGTCAACATTCGGGACGTGCTGTTGGATTGTCGCGGAAACCATGGGGTTTCCGGAAGCCGAACGGGTCGGGACGGACGCGGGACGCCGGGTGGGGATAAGAGAGATAGAAATATGGAAAAGAGACTGTACGTGGGAAACCTATCCTACAATTCCACCGAAGATGACATTCAAGCCCTGTTTGCGCAGGTCGGAACCGTCGTCTCTTGTCAGCTGATGCTCGACAAGTTTACCAGCCGTTCACGCGGGTTTGCATTCGTTGAAATGGAAACGGTCGAAGAAGCCAACAAGGCGGTTGAAATGCTCAACGACAAGCCGTTGGATGGCCGTAACCTGCGCGTCAACATCGCCAAGGCCCGCGAAGAGCGGCCCCCTCGGCGCGAGGGCGGCGGCGGATATGGTGGTGGCGGCGGCGGATATGGCGGCGGTGGCCGTGAACGCAGCGGCGGGCGCGACCGCGATCGCGGCGGTCGTGGCGGCGGAAACCGCGAACGCTACTAACCCCCTCGTTCCAGTACTGGAATGACAAAAAAGCCCGGGCCAAGGCCCGGGCTTTCTTTTTGGCAATCAGGAAGCGGCGCTATCCGCAAGTGATGCCTTCCCAGAGGATCCACGGGCCACCGCATCCGGCTTCGACGCCTTCCTTGTGGTATTTGCCGCAGCCGCCCCATTTATTGATGGGCTCGCCGCCGGTTTCGTTCATCGGATCCTCTTCCGAGATGACGCTTTTGGCGATGATGGAGCCGAGCAGACGCGGCACGGGATCGGAAAGTTCCACGTGCCCGCCCTGCGGGCCCAGGAACAGCTTTCCGGTGCGCTTGCCGTCCTTCACCTCTTCGAGATACTCCGTGCCTGCGGTCAGCCCCATGCCTTTCGGGTCCTCCATGCCGCCGTGGGCATGCTCGGCAATGAAGCCGTTGCCGCAAAGCTCGGCCAGTTCGTCGAGGGTCTTGTCGCCCGCCGTGAAATAGGTGTTGGTCTGGCGCGGCATCAGCGGTCGCCGCCAGCTTTCGCGCTTGCCGTTCGACTGCCGCGCGGCGGGGCCGTTGATGTCGCCGACCCGCGACGCGATCAAATCGTTCATCGGCGAGGAGAGTGCGCCGCGATCGAGGATCGTCTGCGGGCGGGCGATGAACCCTTCGTCGTCGAAGAAGTGCGTTCCGTTCACGCCCCATGGCGTGGTTCCCATCGCGAACACCCCGGCATTGTTGATGATGGTGGCCTGTTCGTTGCCGACCGGCGTTCCGCGTTTCCTGAGGCCCGGCGCGCAGCTGCGGCCGAGGCGGCAGGTGTCGCCCTCCTGCGTGTGGCCGAACGCCTCGTGGGCGATCACGCCCGTCACGTCCGGCCCGGTGATGATGCGGTAGCGGCCCGGCTGGATCCGCGCGGCCTGCTCGACCTTGTCCGCGGTTTCGACCAGCCGCTGGATCAAGGCGTCGTCGATGCCCTTTCCGGCCTCGGCTCCGGCCATGCCGCCGACGATGTCGCGGACGGTCTTGCCCGTCGGGGTGACGGCGTAGAGATAGTACAGGCTGGTGAAGAGCGACTGCGACATTTGGCGGGTGCGGTCGACGAACAGGCGGCTCTTGACCTTGCGGCGGAGCATGCAACCCGCCGAGGCGAGCCGGTCGCCGCCCGCCTGGGCGATGGCTTCCTTAATCGCCTTGGCGCGCGCCGCGCTTTCGGCTTTGTCGGTCGATTCGGAAATGGACGGATCGTAGGCGCTGCCAAAGTGGACGAGGGTTTCGGCGTCGGGAAGTTTTCCGCCGGCCAGGATCTGTTCGCGGATCGGGTCGGCGAACGAGTCGAGCGGTTCGTCGGCCCAGGTGGGCGGCGTGAAGACGGGCGGGTTTTCCAGTCCATCGAAATAGGCCAGCGCCTCGGTCTTCAGTTTTTCGGCTTCGGCGATCAGCCTCGCTTCGTCGAACCCGTTGGAGGCGTATTCGAAATTGCGGTGTCCGGCGAGGATGCGCAGCACCAGTCCGCGGTCCCGGGTCAGGCCCGAGGTCTCGGTCTGGCTGACGTTGCTCTGGAACTGGTCGAGATCCTCAAGCATGGCGAAGGCATAGAGCTTGCTGTCCGCGCCGGATTCCATGGTAGCCACCAACTTGGCAAGCAGAGGGAAAAAGCGGCGGAGTTCATCGGTGAGGGGGTAGGGGATGGTGCTCATTATCGGTCTCCTTTCGTCTGTCCGGCGATGCTGACGCCGCGGGTGATGAGCATGGCGTCGGGGCCGCGATAGCCGAGCGGCGGGGCATAGCTGCTCTTTGGCGCGTTCACGGTCCCGATCATTGCGGAGAGTTTGCAGTCGGTGAAGTTTTCTTTCAGGTTGCCGGAAACCACGCCGCCTTTGACGAGGGTGGCGGAGCCATCGGCCGCAACGTGGCGTCCGAGTTTGATCTCGGAACTCCACGTGAGTTTCTGCGCATCGATCAGCAACGAGGAAAACTTGATGACCTCGACATAGTCGAGTCCCGCGAGGCTTTGCTTGGTCAGCGTTCCGGGTTTGACCACGAGGTTTCCGCTGAGGCCGTTGGGTTCGAGGCCCAGGTATTGGCCGAAGCGGTTGCCGATGATCCGGTTCGTCACGTTATTCTCCGCAATCAGCGTTCCGCCCTTCGCGGCCAGGCCATCGATGGCGTACGGCGAGGAGAGCACCATGCAGGGAATCGTCGGGTCGAGCGCCAGTTCCAGCGCATCGCCTGCGCCGCCGCCGAAGGCATCGCCCACCTTGAAGAAGGGGAGCTTCAGGTATTCGTTGGTGCAGTTGAGTTGCTGGAGGAGGGCGTCGAGCATCTGGGAGAGGGCGTCTTTGCCGATCAGGATGGTGGCGCCATCCTGGGTGTGGGGTTCCTCGCTGTCGCCTAGGGTGGCGACCTGCAACGCGCACTCTTCGAGGAAGTTTTTCACGTTCAGGTCGTCGACCGTAACGGAGGTGGTATGTTCGTGGACCTCCTTGTCGTTTTCCTGCCCGGCCTTTTCCATGGCCGCTTCGAGGTAGAGTTCGCTCAGCTCGGTTTGGTAGGCGAGCCCTTCGGAGTTGCGCTGGGCGGAGAGGCTGTAGTTGACGAACAGCTCGGCCGAGTTCAGGCGGCAGCCTTCGGTCGCGCCGAAGGCTTCCGTAAACTGCTGTTCGATCGTTGCGGCCACCCCTTCGGGGTTGTCGCGGATGTCCGGATCGCAGGTTTCGACGGGTTGCGGTTCCGTGGCCGGAGGCGCCGCGAGTTTCCATGCCTTGTTTTGGCTGCAGGCCGCCAGCTCCACCGCAACGTCGAGTTGCTGCGCGATCGGCCGGTAGGTTACCAGATCGATCATGGCGGTGCCGACCCTGCCCTCGGCCGCAGACGGGGTGTAGACGGAAAGCTTGAATGCTTCGCCATCGACGCGGCGGCTCTGGTGGCAGGCGAGCGCGGTGCCGTCGGGCGAGGCGTAGAGCCGTTGCAGGCTGCGGGAGTCCGTTGCGTTCAGGCTCCAGCCCGTCAGCGTCCCCGCTTCGACCCGCGCATTTAGTTCGGCGGTGACTTCGTTGATGAATTTCCGATTCATAATACCTCTATCGTTTTTTTGAATGCGGGAAAGGATAATTGAATGGCGGGATAATGCCGCACTCAAATAGGGAAAAAAGAAGCCGGACGCCCGGATGCCGCGCGGATTAAGCATCCTGTTGACTTTTTACGTTCGATCCACGACCTTTCGGAAAGCCGAGGATGGACGCCCCGGCAACGGCAAGGCGCATCGCATTCGGCGATTCTTAACGCATAAGGAGCAAGACAATGAAGAAATGGATCATGGTAATCGCCGGGTTGGGCGTGATGGCGGCTTCGGCGGTCGAGGTTGGCGAGAAGGCCCCGCCTATCGTTGCGAAGGACCAGGACGGCAACGCGTGGGAACTTTCCGGGAAACTGGGCGGCAAGCATTTGGTGGTCTACTTCTACCCCGCCGCGATGACGGGCGGGTGCACCAAGCAGGCCTGCGCCTATCGCGACCACATCGAAAAGGGAAACGCCACGATCAACGTGGTCGGCATTAGCGGCGACACGCCGCAAAACCTGAAGTGGTTCCAGACGGCCGAGCAGTTGAACTTTACCTTGCTCTCCGATCCCGACGGGGCGATTGCCAAAGCCTACGGCGTTGCCGTGCAGACCGGCGAAAAGGCCATTCAGCGGACGGTCGACGGCAAGGAGGTCGAACTCAAGCGCTCGGCCACCGCCGCGCGATGGACCTTTATCATCGATCCCCAGGGCACGGTCGTCTACAAGGACGACAAGGCCAAACCGATCGCCGACCTCGAAAAGGTACTGGCCTTCCTGTCGAAGCCCGAATAAAAAAACGCCCGCCCCCCAGGGGAATAAGGGGCGGGCGTCAGGTGTTGTTTGGGGTGGAGATGGCAATAAAACCTATTTGTAGCCGGCTTCCAGCTCGATGCTGATCTTGACGTCGTCGCCGATGACGGCGGCCGGGGCGTGGTCGATGCCCAGTGCGCGGCGGTTGAGCGTGGTGTTGCATTCAACGCCGATAAGCGTTGCGCCGCCGCGGCCTTCGACCGGGCCGATGATGGTTACGGGCAGGACCACATCGCGATCGATTCCCAGTACCGTCAGCTTTCCTGCGACTTCAAATTCATTGTCGCCCGTCTTTTTCACCGAGGTGCTCCTGAAGGTGATTTTCGGGAACTTGGCCGTGTTGAAGAAATCTTCGTTGCGAAGATGCTCGTCGCGCTTTTCGTTGTTGGTGTCGATGCTGGCCGCATCGATGGTGCCTTGCGCGGACTTGAGCGTCTTGGTGGCAATGTCGTAATCCAGCGTTCCTTCGAAGGTGTTGAACTTGCCTTTGGTGTTGCTGACCATCATGTGCTTGGCGGCAAACCCGATTTCGGCATGGCCCGTATCGATCTTGAACGTCTCCGCGCCGGCCCCCATGGCCAGGCCCGCAATGGCTGAAAGAATCATTCGTTTGTACATTTCCGTCTCCTTGATGCCGCGTAACCTACAACAAGTACCAAAATAGTCCAGTATAAAATCCGGCGAATGATTCGGCGCTGCGGAGGGGGCGAATCAGTAGTCCAGCAACGAAAAGAGGGGGAAGTCGCCTAATTTTTCGCGGCCGTGGAGAAATTGCAGCTCCATCAGGAAATCGGCCTCGATGATTTCGACGTCGAAATTGTTTTGGATCAGGGCGATGGTGGCGGCCACGGTTCCCCCGGTGGCCAGCACGTCGTCGATGATCAGGATGCGCTGTCCGGGCTTGAAGGCGTCGGAGTGGATTTCGACGCAATCGGTTCCGTATTCAAGCTCGTAGGTTTGTTTGTGCACCGTGTGGGGGAGCTTGCCGGGTTTGCGGACC
>NZ_JBFJYW010000019.1:0-21817 GCF_041622395.1 Pontiella sp.
AAAACGCTGTCGACCCTGAGCGAGCAGCGCAACGAGCAAAACGCCGTGCTCTCGTCGATGGACGAAGGCGTGTTGGCGGTCGACAAACGCGAGCGCATCATCCACATGAACCGCGTGGCCGGGGAAATCCTCGGCGTCGCCAGCCGCGAGACCAAGCGCGAATTGATCCAGCAGGTGGTGCGATACGCCAACTTGCAGGAGTTCATCAAGGCCGTCATCGGCTCGCAAAAACCGCTTGCGCGCGACCTCACCCTGATCGGAGACGGCGAAAAACAGATCCAGGCCAACGGCACCGTGCTGTGGAATTCGGAAAACGAATCGATCGGGGCCTTGATTATCCTGCGCGACGTCACGCAACTGCGCCACCTCGAAACGGTTCGTTCGGATTTCGTGGCGAACGTCTCGCACGAACTCAAAACCCCCATCACCTCCATCAAAGGCTTCGTCGAGACGCTGCTTTCCGGCGACTGGAACCACGAGCCCGACATTCTGCGCTTCCTGGAAATCATCAGCCAGCAAGCCGGGCGGCTCAACTCGATCATCGACGACCTGCTGACCCTTTCGCGGCTGGAACAGAAAGGGGGGCTGGTGATGAAAGAGACGACCAAGCTGGTCCCGGTCATCGAGACGGCCATCTACCTCTGCCAACTGCATGCGGCCAAGAAAAACATCCAAATCGACTGCCTGTGCCCCGAAGCGCTTGAACTCAACATCAACGGCCCCTTGCTCGAACAGGCGCTGGTCAACCTGATCGTCAACGCGATCAAATATTCCGACCCCGACAAAAAAGTGCTGGTGCTGGCCGAAAAGAAGAGCGAATCGGTCGCCATCTACATCAAGGACGAGGGGTTCGGCATCGAACAAAAGCATCTGGAGCGCCTGTTCGAACGCTTTTACCGCGTCGATACGGCGCGCAGCCGGAAATTGGGGGGAACCGGACTGGGACTCTCCATCGTCAAACACATCGTCCAAGCCCACGAAGGCACCATCCGCGTCGAAAGCAAACTGGGTGCCGGAAGCACCTTTATCATCACCCTCCCCATCGGCGGTTCCAGCGACTGATCCTTTAACGAAACGCTAACAAATAATGGTTAGCATTGCGTCAGCTTTCTGTTAGGTTCCTCGCGCAATTTCCAAACAACCGTATCAGGGAGAGATCAATGGAAGTCAGCTTTCTGCAAATTGCGTTAAAAGTCATCGGGGGCCTGGGCATTTTCCTGCTGGGCATGAAGAATATGTCCGAAGGGCTTCAAGCCGTTTCGGGCGACCGGTTGCGCAAGATTATCGGCGTCGCCACCAACAACCGGTTTTTGGGTGTTTTGGTGGGGCTGACCGTGACGATGATGGTTCAGTCGAGCTCGGTCACCACGGTCATGGTGGTCGGATTCGTCAACTCAGCGCTGATGAACCTGATGCAGGCCATCGGCGTGATTCTCGGCGCGAACATCGGCACCACCATCACCGGCTGGATTCTGGTGCTCGACATCGGCAAATGGGGGCTTCCCATCCTGGGCTTCGCGGCCTTCGTCTTTCTGTTTTCCAAGAACGACCGGCTGCGGTACGTCGGCATGACCATCATGGGGATCGGCATGGTTTTCTATGGCCTCGAACTCATGAAGAACGGATTCAAGCCGCTGCGCTCGCACGAGGAGTTCAGCGCATGGTTCCACGCCTTCCAGGCGACCTCCTACGCGGGCATCATCAAGTGCGCGCTGGTCGGCATGCTACTGACCATGATCGTGCAATCCTCTTCGGCCACGCTGGGCATAACGATCGGCTTGGCCTGCTCCGGAACCATCGAGTTCCAAACCGCGACCGCGCTGGTCATGGGCGAGAATATCGGCACCACGATCACCGCGCTGCTGGCATCGATCGGCACCTCCACGAATGCGAAACGCGCGGCGTACGCCCACTTCTTTTTCAATGTGTTCGGCACGCTGTGGTTCATCGCCCTCTTCCCCGTGGCGATTGGCGGCCTGTCCAATCTGGTGGAATGGAAAACGGGCTACAACCCCCAGCAAGTCAGCTTGGAACAAGTGGCGACCAACACCTTCCCCGCCCTCCCCGCAACCAGCGATACGGGCGAGCTCTCGATCAGCTCGATCCTGACGCACATCCAGGAGAACAATGAAATCTCGATGGCTGAAGCGAAAACCGTCCAGAAGAAGTTCGACAAGGTCGTCACCTCGGGCATCGCGCTGACGCACACGACCTTCAACGTGGCCAACGTGTTGTTGTTCCTGCCCTTTATCGGCCTGCTGGCCCGGTTCGTGACGAAACTGGCGCCGGAGAAAGAGGCCAAGCAATCCGTGCACCTGACCTATCTGGACGTCCGCATGCTCGACACCCCGTCGCTGAGCATTGTCCAGTCGCAGGGCCAGCTCAACTTCATGGGCGAAAGCATCAGCATTATGCTCGACAAGCTGCATGGGTGCCTCGAAAGCGAGAAGATCGATCCGGAAGTCCAGCGCAAACTCTTCCACCGCGAAGAGATCCTCGACACCGTCCAGAAGGAAATCTTCATCTTTCTCAGCCACCTGGTTTCCGGCCAGGTACCGCAGGAGATCACCAAGAAAGCCCACAAGCAGATGCGCATGGCCGATGAATATGAATCGCTCTCGGACTACGCCACAAACGTACTCAAGGGCATCAAGAAACTCGAAGACATGGGGCATCCGATCGATGGACCGGCCCGGCAAAAACTGCTGGCCCTCAACGACCGGGTCGCACGGTACATTGCGCGCGTCAACGAGCATGTGAAGGCCGAGAATACGAAAGATCTGCTTTCCTGGGCCACGGCCGAAGGCGCGGCCATCACCGTCCAGATGAAAGAGTTCCGCCGCCAGCACCTCGAACGGCTCCAGAACGAAGAGGTTTCCCCCTTCTTTAGCCTGGCTTTCACCGACATCCTCAACTACTACCGCCGCATGAAAGACCATGCGCTCAACATCGCCGAAGTGCTTGCCGGGGAAAAATAGCATCGATCCCCGTCGATCCGACCTGGCTCTCCCGGCAACGGGAGAGCTTTTTTTTGTGGCTGGGCCGGAGAATCCGGCTCGACATCCGGGCGGCGGAAAACATAATGCGCACCACAGAAGAGAGGCCCCCCATGATACACCCAGCGACAGAACTGCGATTCGTGAACCCCGAAATCGGCCATGGGGTATACGCCACCGAATTCATTCCCAAGGGAACCATCGTCTGGGTGATGGATCCGCTCGACCGCACGCTTTCGCCGGATGAGGTGAAATGCTATCCGTCCGATCTCCGCGAGCGGATGCTTAAATATTGTTTCCGGAACAACCGCGGGCATTACGTGCTCTGCTGGGATCACAACCGCTACGTCAACCACAGCTTCGATTCCAACTGCATCCTGACGCCCTATCAACTGGAACTCGCCGTTCGCGACATCCAGCCGGGCGAGGAACTGACCGACGATTACGGCTATCTGAACATCATCGAGCCGTTCGACGCGTTCGACGAAGGCCACGCCCGCAAAACCGTTTTCCCGGACGACCTAACCCGGCACCACCCCGAATGGGACCGCAAACTCAACAGCGCCTACGATCGACTCGGCGAGGTCGAGCAACCCCTGCGCGGCCTGCTCGGCGACGAGGATTGGGACGCGCTGCTGCACATTTGCAACGGGAAATCGGCGGCCCGGTCGATTCGCGACTGCTTCTTCGGCCCGGCCTGAGCCGGCCCCCGTTCGCTAACGGGTGCCGTAGCGGTAGCGTTCCATCTCGCTGAAGAAATGCTCCATCACCCGCAGGTAGCAGAGCTTGCCCAGATGCACGTCCTCGACGCCCGCGTCAATGTTGGGGTTGTCGTTGATTTCGATGACGGCGAAACGGTTGCCGCTCTGCTTGATGTCGACGCCATAAAGCCCCTTGCCAATCAAGCCGCAGGCCTTGACGGCCAGCTTGACGGCATCCTGCGGCGCCTGCTCGACGGCCATGGTGGTGAAGCCGCCCGAACGGCGGCTTCCGGTGGCGGCGTGGTTATAGATTTGCCAATGCCCCTTCGACATGAAGTATTTGCAGGCGAAGAGCGGCCGCCCGCCGAGCACGCCGATGCGCCAATCGAAATCGGTGTACATGAACTCCTGCGCCAGCACGAGCACCGACGACTCGAAGAGCTCCGCGGTGCGCGCCTTCAGTTCGGCCAGCGAATTCACCTTGTAGACCCCCTTTTAAAAGGAGCCGTCGGGAATCTTGAGCACGATCGGCAGCCCGAGCTCCTCCACGGCGGCGGCGAGCGACTCGGGTTTGTCGCGGTAGAGCACCAGGGTCTTGGGCGTGGCCAGCTCGTTGTCGCGCAGCAGCTCGGCCAGATAGATCTTGTTGGCGCACTTGAGGATCGAGTTGGTGTCGTCGACCACCGGAATGCGCAGGTGCTCGGCCTTCTGGGCAAACTGGTAGGTGTGGTGGTCGACCGCCGTGGTTTCGCGGATGAAGAGCGCATCGAACTCGGTCAGGCGCCCATAGTCGTGTTTGGAGATGATTTCGGTATCGATCCCGATCTGGCGGCCCGCGAGCACAAAACTTTCGAGCGCTTTTTTACTGCTGGGCGGGAGCTTCTCTTCGGGATCGGCGAGGATGGCCAAATCATAGGCGTAGCGTTTCTTGCGGCGCGAGCGGCGCCAGACCTGGCGGCTGAACTGATCCAGCGCATCGGCAAACTCGTCTTGCTGGCTCTCTTCGAGCTGGTGGATCCCGATCGACTGGACCGACTCGATCGCCCAGGTTTCGCCGATCCGCTGGAAATTCGCCTCCAGCACGGGACACGGGAAGAGGTCGAACAACTGGCGGGCCAACGACCGCAACTCTTCGACGAGCGTGGTTCCGAAAAAGACGCGCAGGGCAAAAACCGATCCGTCCTTGCCGAGATGCGCCTGCTTTTTGCGCACCAATTTGTCGAGAGCGGAAAGGCCCAGCGAATACATCTGCCGCCGGCTCAGCTCGTTGATGGTCCGTACCGAAGGCAACACCCGGTCGCCCCGCGCCTCGGCCAGCAACGAGCAGTAGTAGCCGCGGCCCATGTATTCATGGTCGCGGCAGAGATTGATGATCTGCACGCCTTCGTCCGGCGAAGGATCCTGCTGCTGGTAATCCTCGAAGGTGAGGAGGTTTTCGCTGGGGAAGAACGGCGTCCAGTCCGCCAGATCTTCTACGACAATATATTGTTTCGACATGCTACGATTCCAATTCCTTTCGATAAACCATGGCGTGCGTTCCGTCCTCGTAGAATTCGGGAATAATCCGGGCACTGGCGAAGCCGAGGCTTTCGTAGAGCTTGATTGCCGGAAAGTTGTCCAGCCGCACTTCCAGCCGCATCCGGGTGCATCCGCGGCCCCGCGCCTCGCGCTCCGCCCGGGCCATCAGCCGGCGGGCAATGCCCCGGCCCCGCTGCGCCGAGGCCACCGCCACGGAGTAGATCCGGGCCGACCGCGTGTTCCGCCGAAACAGGACCACCATGCTGCCCACCAGTTCCTTGCCAAGAAAGACGCCGAGGCAACAGGCGCTTGGCGAGCGCAAAAGATTGCGGAGGTTGCGCCGCGAAATCCGGTCGCATTCGAAACAGGCCTCCTCGAGCGCAAGGAGGTCGTCGATGCGGTTCACCCCGACGCGGCGGCAAACCACGCCGGCACATGCATTTGTTTCCATACCTTTAAAACCTGATGAATGCCGCCCCCAAGACCCGTCATTTGTTCCCGCACCCCCCGTTTCCATCCAGCCAAGCGGCCGATGCCGAACGCAGGTTCCGCCTTGCATATACGACCACAAACATGGGACCGCCTCTTCGAACGACGTTTTGCAAAATCGACCCGCCGGAGGACCGTGCTTCCTGCACCGTAGCAACTCCGGAAATTGCGACTATGTTAAATCGGTGCTTTTTTACAACACTTATAATCCGGAAATCGCCCCGTTCACCACCGCCCCGAGCCCCCCCGCCAAACGGGGTTTCCAGCGTCGGCACAGGGAAGG
The DNA here is from genome assembly GCF_041622395.1 of Pontiella sp. NCBI lineage: Bacteria > Pseudomonadati > Kiritimatiellota > Kiritimatiellia > Kiritimatiellales > Pontiellaceae > Pontiella > Pontiella sp. The sequence continues at coordinate 5,988 of NZ_JBFJYW010000019.1, forward strand.
AGTGCCGGCTGCGCCCGCGGCGGAACCGAAGCCAGAATCGATGCCATTATTGAGTCGCGCGAATTGTTAGGGTTTTGTTAGCCTTTTGCCCAATTTTTTCACCACGAAGGGAAATGGCAATGGACTGGCACGCGATTCAGGATATCCTGTTCAAGGTTCTCGGCGGACTCGGGATCTTTCTGCTCGGAATGAAATACATGTCGGAAGGCATGCAGGCGGTCGCCGGCAGCAAACTGCGCAAGATGATCAGCGCCGTGACCGACAACCGTTTTGCGGCCTGCGCCATCGGCACGCTGATTACCGGCATCGTCCAGTCGAGTTCCGTGACCACGGTGATGGTGGTCGGCTTCGTGAACAGCGGCTTCATGACCCTGATGCAGGCCATCGGCGTCATTCTCGGCGCAAACATCGGCACCACCGTCACCGCCTGGATCATCGCACTCAAGATCAGCAAGTTCGGCCTGCCGATCCTGGGCCTGGCCGCGTTTTTCTTCCTCTTTTCCAAGAAAGAGCGGGTGCGCTACACCGCGATGGCCTTGCTGGGAGTCGGCATGGTCTTCTTCGGCCTCACCCTCATGGGCGACGCGTTCAAGACGCCCGAAGTGAAGGCCTATCTCACGGACGCCTTCCGGGTCATGGATGCGGGTACGCTGTGGGGCGTGCTCAAATGCGCCTTCTTCGGCTGCGTGGCCACCATGATCGTGCAATCCTCCTCGGCCACGATCGGAGTCACGATCGTGTTGGCCCAGGGCGGCATCATCGAATTCCCCACGGCGGCGGCACTGGTGCTCGGCCTCAACATCGGCACCACCGTCACCGCGTTCCTCGCCTCCATCGGCACCACGACCAATGCGAAACGCGCCGCCTACGCCCATATCATTTTCAACGTCGTCGGCACCCTCTGGCTCGTTCCCGTCTTTTTCGCCTACGTCGAGGGGATTGACTGGCTCTTCGGCCATCTGCGGGATTTCATGACCAGCAACCCGAAAATGGGCGACGATATCACCGCCAGGATCGCCTTGGTTCACACGGGGTTCAACCTCATCAACACCCTCATCTTCCTGCCGTTGATGGGGCCGCTGGCCCGGCTGGTTGAAAAACTCGTCCCGGAAAAGAAGGTGGATGAAATCAAACATCTGACCTATTTCGACGTGCGCATGCTCGACACCCCCGCCCTGGCCATTCTGCAGTCGCAAAAACAGCTTCTGTTCATGGCCGAAAGCGTTGAAAACATGGCCGACTGGCTCGGGACCGTTCTGGTGAGTTCGGAACAGCTCGACGACCTGGAAACCAAGATTTTCCGCTACGAAAACATCCTGGACAACGTGCAGAAGGAGATCGTCGTGTTCCTCAGCGAGATGATCACCGGACAGGTGACGCACGATGTGATGGAAGAAGCCCGGCGCCAGATGCGCATGGCCGACGAGTATGAAAGTCTGTCGGACTATCTCGTCAACGTACTCAAGGGGCATGTCAAACAGCGCAACAACCAACTCGAAACCACCCCGGAAGGCCGGGCCGAGCTGCTGGACCTGCACAACCGGGTCGTGGAATACATCAAGATGGTCAATACCGCCGAAAAAAACGAGGATACCGACATTCTCGGACGGGCCCAATCCGACAGCGAAATGATTACCCGCCAGATGAAAAAGTACCGCCGTCAGCACCTCCAGCGACTCTCGGAAAGCAAGGCATCGCCGCTCAACAGTCTGGTCTTTACCGACATGCTCAACAACTACCGCCGGATGAAGGATCACGCCTACAACATCGCCGAAGTCATTGCCGGCGAAAAATAACGCGTCGGCGCGCCCCGCTCAAAGCCCCTCCGCGTCGCCCCATTCATTGGCGGAATCGACGGTTTCGCGCCGGGGCGCCTGGCGATTGAGGAGCCAATGCAGCGCGCCGTAAAGGCCGAGCGGGATGAAAAAGCCGTAGATCATGAGGCGAAAGAAACCGAAGCGGTAGACGGGGTCGGCCATGGCCTGGTAGCAGTTCCAGAAGATGAGCAGGCAGCAAAACCAAACAGTGGAAAAGTTGGGCAGCGCATCGCCCGACCGCATCCAATGCAGCCCCTTCATCCGTTTTTTCGAGAGCGGGGCGAACAAATTGGAGCCCATGAAGCCGAGCTGGTCTTCAAGGACATGGATGGAATAGGCGCTGAACGAAACCACCCCGGCACGCCAGCCCAACCATAGGGCGACCGGAACGGACAGGGCGGCCCCGAGCACCAGGCTATGCGTCCAGCTCCGGTGCCACGGCAGGAAATGAATCACCACCCGCCCGTCCGGCGCCGGCTCGAAGCCAAAGGCCGGACCATCGAAGATATCGACCGTGGTAACGGCCTCGTAGGTCTCCTCGATCGGTGCCGGCAGTTGCGCCCACCCTTTCGCGGCATCGGGAGCGGGAAAGGTCCCCGGAACCGGGAGCTGCCCGGTCGTGACGACCGGGCCCAGCTCGACCTCGACGCCCTGCCGTTGCGGATCGAACCGAATCCGGAACTGCTGCCAGCGGTCCGCGCCGATCCGCAGCGTGTTGATCTTGAGCCGAAACATCCCCGCCTGCCGCTGCGAGGCGGCGACGGCTTCGGCGAGTTGGTCGGCCATGGCCTGCGGGTCGACCTTGCGGGCGTCCGGCGAAATGGTTCGGTGATAGCGGTAGAAAAAACGGTAGAACTTGAAATCGATCGTATCCGGCAGAATCCCGAAGGCCGCTCCCAGAATGAAATAGGCCGGATTCTTCTCCAAGGCGGCCGCGACCGTCCACGGGAAACAGGAGGCCGCCGCCACCCCCGAAATAAAATGGGAGATCCCCTTCACAGGCCGGAAATTAGTGAAGTGCCGATTGCGAGGCAATAAAAAGCAGGGCAGGATTGTCTTTATTTAACCGCGCCGAATTGGGAACATGACGCCCTGTTTTTATGAATGAACCAAACCCAGCCAAACGAGGGCTTACGCTCATCGAAGTGCTCATCGCCCTCGTCATCCTCAGCGTCGGCGTCTCTTCGCTCATGATGGCGATGTCGCGGTGCCTGGCCACCGTACGCACGGTCCGCAACCGCGAAACGGCGCGCGCCCTGATCCAACGGGTGGACATCGAAAACCCGATCGAAAGCGTGGATATGGATGAAATGTCGGACAACGGCGACTTCGACGACGTGGAGGGCTACGCCTGGTCCCGCAACATCGTGATGGTCGACGAAGAGGAACGGCCCGGCCTGTTCGAAGTGACCACCCGGATCCGGTGGTCGGAGCGCGGCCGCGAATCCTTCGAGGAAATCACCGTTTTCAAATACGCCCCCGATGCCGAAAGCGTAACGAGCAAAGTGCAGTAAACCTTGAAACCACGATACCGCCATTTGAAAAAGGGGTTCACCCTGCTTGAACTGATGATCGCGATGGTCCTGATGGTTATCGCGATGTCGATCGCGTTCCAGGCCTTCAGCGGAACGCTCCAGGGCTGGAAGCGCGGCACCGAGATGATCGATGCCATCAAACACGGCGACTTCGCCATGACCCAGTTGGTTTCGGCGGTGAATTCCACCATCTATTTCTACAACCCCCGCAAAACCTACGCCTTCAAGTACGACAAAACCTCCTCCGGCGGCCTGCCGGCCGACACGATCAGCTTCGTCACCACCAGCTCCGCCTTCATGCCGGTCGACTCCCCCTACTTCAGCGGGCCGCACCGGATCAAGCTCTTCATCGATGTCGACGAGGGCGAGCCGGCCCTGTTCGCGATCGCCATGCCCGCCATCGCCAACGACGAAGAGTTCGAAGAGGACTTCGACACCGAACCCATCCTGGTCTCCCGTGCCATCCAAGGACTGGAAATCCTCTTCTGGGACAAGGATGCCGAAGACTGGACCGAGGAATGGGAGCCGGAAAATTCCGTTCCCGAGCGCATCCTGCTGACCATCTTCATGGCCTCCGACGACAAGAACGACGACCCCATCGAATTTTCGCGCACCATCGAAATCCCCGTCGCCAAATCGGTGAAGGAGCGGCTCACGGGGCCGACATCGAAGGGCAACTCCTCGGTCTCCTCCGGCACCTCGGCCGGCACCTCGGCCGGCAAAAGCATCACGGTCGGGCAACCGAAATGACCATGAAAAAACCAATTTCCGGCATCCGAAAACGGAAGGAAGGCACCGCGCTGCTGGTCGCGCTGTTCGTGCTGATGATCCTGACCGTCATCATCGGTTCGTTCGCCTTCGAGGTGAAACTGGAGTCGATGCTGGTCTCGTACAAGCGCAAGAAGTTCCGTGCGGAGATGATGGCGCGCTCCGGCCTCGAATACGGCCGCGCCCTGCTGGACGCACACAAGCAGGCCAAGGAGCTCGAAATCGAGGACATGGACGAAGACAAGGACGGCTTCATGAAGGCGGCCCTCTATATCCAGCGCGGCCTGCCCGCCCCCTCCACCATCGAATTCCCCGACGGCGGCAAGTTCACCGTCACCGTCGAACCCGCCGATACCGGCCGCAACATCAATCTGCTGACGCGCGACCAATGGCTCGACATCTTCGAAATGGCCAACGTCCCCTCCTCCGACTGGGACGCCATGATCGACTGCCTGGAAGACTGGATCGACGAAAACGACTTCCACGGCCTCAACGGGGCGGAATCGGACGATCCCTTCTATGAAGAAGCCGGCTATCCAGTCAAAAACGGCCCCCTCGACAGCGTCGAGGAGCTGTTGCTCGTCAAGAACTGGAGCCCCGCCATCCTCTACGGCCGCCCCGCCACCGACGGCGAGGAGGACGAAATCATCGGCATCGCCGACAAGCTCACGGTCTGGGGCGACGGCAAGGTCAATCTCAACGCGGCCACCGCCGACATCCTCCTAAGCTATTCGGAATACGAGGATTGGGAACTCGAAAGCGTCTTCGAAGCGCGCAAGGGCGAGGACGGCGAAGCGGATACGCTCGACGATGGCATCAAGAGCCTTGGCGAAGTGGGCGCCGATGGGAATAAATTTAAATTGCAAAGTACTTTCGTCAAGGTAACTTCTGTCGGAGAGATATTCGGCAACCAGTACCAGATCGAGTGTATCGTTGCACTCAAAGCCAAGGACTCGACCGTGGTGTATTGGAACGAAGGACCCGTTAAGAAAAATGCGAATACGCGATAAAATAATCACCGCGGCCTGCCGCACGCCGGACGGCATCGAATGGACCACCCTGAAGATCAAACAGGATGGCACCGAACGCGTGGAGCAAAGCGCCTGCCCGATGCCCCACCGCGCAGACCCCGCCGAGGAGGCGCTCTCGGAACTCCAGGTGCCGGAGGGACTCGCCGAGCGCCTCGAAGGCGACGTCACCGTCGCCCTGCGCACCTCGGAACTGCTGATGCGCACCATGGTGTTCCCCACCGCCGACCCGGCCGAAATCGCCGCCATGGCCCGATTCCAGGTCGACAAGGTTTCGCCCTTCCCGATCGAGCAACTCGCCGTATCCCAGGAAATCCTGCGCGATGGCAACGATAGCTCCAATGTCCTGATGGCCGCCGCCAAACGCGATTGCATCGATGCCATTGGGGAATCCTTCGGGAACCAAGGCATCCACATCCATAGCATCGACGCGCGGATTCTCGGCTGGCTCGAGTTGATGCGCGCCAAGCGGAACCTGCCGGAAGAAGACTGCCACATCCTCGTGGTCGATGACGGCATCGACCTTACGCTGGTGGTGATCAATGACGGCCTGCCGCTCGCCTTCCGCCCGCTCGATACGGATGCCGACGATATGAACATCGTCGACGAACTGATCTATGAAATCGGCTACACGCTCACCACGCTCGACACCGAACAGGACCTGCCGACCCCGTCCGCCATCCATTTCTGGAGCCTGGGCGACGTCCCGCCCCCCCTGCGCGCGAAGCTAAGCGAAAAAAGCGGCGTCAAAGTGCAGTTTTACGACCTGAACAGCCTGCCGCCATTATCGCAGGGTATCGCCGAACGCGCCCTGCAGGGGGCTAACCGCATCGAACTGATCCCGCGCGAGTGGGTGGACCTGCAACAACGCAAACAGATGCAAAAGCAGTTCGCGATCGTTTCCGGCGCCATCGCCGCGGTATGGCTCGTCGTTATGCTGGCCTTCTTCGCCGTCGACAAAGCCCGCGACGCGAAACTGGCCGACATCCAGGCCGATGCCGACGCGCTCCGGCCCATGGCCGAACAGGCCTTGGAAAACCGCCGAAAACTCCAGGCGCTCAAAGTCTACACCGACCGCTCCGACTCATCGCTTGAAAGCTTGCGCGAAGTTACCCGGCTGATGCCGCAGGGCGATATCGAGTTTGTCAGCTTCAACTACACCAAGGGCAAGGCCGTTTCCCTGCGCGGGACCTCGCGCAGCAAGAATCTGGTGAACGACTATTTTTCCGCCCTCGCCAAGTCGGCCCTGTTCGACGGCACCAAGGACGTCTCGACCAGCCTGAAAACCACCAAGGGCATCCAGCGCACGGTCTATTCCGTCACCCTCCCCTTTCCTGAGCAGGAGGACGCACAGTGAAGATCACCCAACGTGAAATGATTCTCGGCGCCGCCACGTTTGCCGCCGTTCTCACCGGCCTCACCTGGTATCTCGTCAGCAACAAAATGGATGAATACCGCGCCAAAGCCACCGAAATCGAAACCCTCCGGCAGCAGATCGCCTTCAACAAAAACGCGATCAAAATGCAGGAAAACTGGCTCGGCGAACTTAACGAGTTGCAGAAAGAGCTACGCGTTTTCGACACCAAGCAGAAATCGGTGGATCCCGAGTTGATGAAGACCATCAACAAGATTGCCGAGAAACACGGGCTCGTAATCACCCGCAGCAATCCGCGGGGCGAAAAACCGATCGGCGATCTCTTCGAACTCGCGATCAACTGCACGTGGGAAGGCGACCTCGAATCGATGGTCAACTTCCATACCGAACTACAACAGCAGGGCGTCCGCTACGACGTCCGCACCCTCAACATCAAACCCGCCGGCAACAACACCGGCAAACTGACCGGCAACATGGTCATTCACTGCGCCTACACCAAGCGCGCCAACGCGGGGAAGAAATAATGGAGATCGCCAGCATTGCAACCGGCGCATTCATGGAAATTTGCTACATCGTGTGGAACTCATCCAGGCAAGCCATCGTGTTCGACCCCGGCGACGACGCCGAACGTATTCTCGAGGCCCTCGCCAAGCGGGAGCTCGATGTCGCCGCCTATGTCTGCACCCACGGACACACCGACCATATCAGCGCCTTGACCACCCTGCACGACCAACGTCCCGCCCCCATCGCCATCCACTCCAAGGATCTGGAATGGGCCTTCGAGGAGAGCAACCGGCTCGAACCTTACTATTCCGTGCCCCGCCGTCCGGACGCCAACGCCTTCGAGTTGCTCGACCGGGCCACGGACTGGGACTTCGGCGGCCTGCATTTCCAGGTCATCGAAACCCCCGGCCACACCCCGGGAGGCTGCTGCCTGCTTTTCCCGGAATCCGACATCCTCATTTCGGGCGATACGCTTTTCAAGGGCTCCTGTGGACGCACCGATCTGCCCGGCGGCAATGCCCGCCTGCTGAAGGATTCCCTCGCCAAGCTGAAACAGCTCCCCGACAACGTTAGCGTTTACCCCGGACACGGCCCCGAAACCACCATCGGCAGCGAGCGGATCTCCAACTTCTTCATGAAGTAAACCGCCCGCCGAAAACCCATCGTCGCTCCCACGCGCCCCAAAATACCGCCACCAAATATCACACTTCATGAAGTGTGAAATTGCAGCGCAATTGCACCCCCTGAAAAGCACACTTCATGAAGTGTGATATTGCAGCAAAAACGCGCCCCGAAAAGCACACTTCATGAAGTGTGATATTCCAATGAAAGACCTCCGCCGAATCAGCGAGGCAATTTTATTCCTCGACGGATGTAGGAGGGAACGTCGAGATCTTGGTTATTGTGGATGGTGGGGTCGATATAGGCGAATTCGCCTTTCCCGGCGGTTTCGAGCGGAAGCTCGCCCTGCATCGGGCCTTGCCGCCGGTTGAAACTGAAACCCAGCTGACGGTTGGCGTCGTCGACCAACGGCTCCTTCCACTGCTCGGCCACCAGCGCAATGGCGGCAAGCCGGCCGTCGAAGGCGGGATCGACCACGACGCCGAAGTTCAGCCAGATATCTTCCGGCAAGTTTTCCTGCAAGCGGTTCATCACCTCTTCGATTTCGGAAAGCTTAAGGTCGTGGCCACCGGTCAAACTCACCACGACGCCCTGGGAAGCGGCAAGCAGCTTGCCTTTGTTGAGCAGTCGGTGCTTGGCCAGCCCTTCGGCCACAACCGATGCCCGGTTTTCGCCGGCCCCATCGGCACTGGCAAAATGGCAGAAGCCGTCGCAATTGCGCAGCATGGTGTGGATACAGGAAAAATCGAGGCCGCACACCCCGTTCTTCGAAAGCATGCGCCACAACGAAAAAACCCCGTCCGTCATCACCTGGTGGCTACGGGCGAATGCCTGTTCGGCGGGCAGGTCGGCATCGGATCGATCCACCAACCGTTCGTTGGAAATCCGGATGACGGCATCGGCATGGGTACGGATACGCTTGATGGCCTCGTCGGCGATACGCGCGGCTTTGCGGCCCTCGAAAGCGAAGGGCATACCCGCCATAACCAGCACCAGCGCCCCGGCCTCGCGGGCGATGCGGACGATGACCGGAACCGCGCCGGAGCCGGTCCCGCCGCCGAGGCCCGCAACAATGACGAGCAAATCGACTTGCCGCAGTTGAGTCCGGATGCTGGAGGAATCTTTTTCGATGGATTGGCGCCCGAGCTCCACATCGCCACCGGCGCTGAACCCGCGCGTAATGGATCCACCCACGTGGATGATGCGCTCGATGGATGCGTCTTCGAGCACCTTGGTGTCGGTATCGATCGCAACGGCCGCAATGCCGGGATTCAGCCGGCTCATGGCGGCAACGGCGCGGACGCCACTGCTCCCGACGCCCATCACGAGCATGCGGGGCGAGGAGATGCGGGTAACGGGGGACGGCTGGTCAGTCATTGACGCCTCCCCAGAACAGCTTCGCCAGCTTCTTGCCCAGCGATGGCTTTGTGTCGACCACGCGCAGCGAAGCCGCGTAGCGGATTGCGCCGACGGCGCAGGCGTAGAGCGGGGCGTCCTTCGACGAGGGAAGCCCGTGCACATCGTACGGCTTGCCGTGCATGCACGGGATATTGAAAACTTTTTGGCCGAGGTCGCGCGCCCCGTTCAGGAAGGAACCGCCGCCGGTCAGCAGCACCCCCGCGCTGAGCGGCACGTTGGGGCATTGCTGGTCGACCTGCTCCTTCACCAGGGTGAGGATCTCGTCCATGCGGGCATTGACGATGGTATTGAGGGTAACGGCGCGGACCATCTTGCCGCCGAAGCCCTGCGTCGAACTGGGAACGGGGATGTTGTGGTCGCGCTCCATGAGATTGGTGAGCGCACTGCCGTCCTTGCGTTTGACGGCCTCGGCGGCGGCCAGCGGGATTTGCAGCCCGACGGCGATGTCGTTGGTGATGTGGTCGCCGCCGACGGCGAACGACCCGGCCGCCTGAAGGAAGCCGTCGTGGTAAAGCGCGAAGTCGGTGGTTCCGCCGCCGACATCGATCACCAGCACCCCCGCCTTGCGCTGCTCGTCGGTCACGACCGCGAGGGCGGAGCAGAGCCCGGAAAAGACGGCATCGGCGCACGCGATGGGCGCGTCGTCGACGATTTTGCGGAAATTATCGACCGCGCTGCGCTTGCCATGGATGGTGAGCATGTCGACCCGGAGCTCTTCGCCGGCCATGCCGACGGGACTGGTGATGTTCATGGTATCGTCGACTTGGAAATATTGCTGGAGGGTGTGCAGTTTGATGCGGTTTTCGGGCAACGACACCTTGCGGGCGAGTTCGACCACCTCGGCGACATCGTCTTCCGCCACCTCCATGAGCTGATTGTCGGCAGGATCGACGAGCTTGTGGATGCCGGTGCTTTTCTTGGCCTGCGCCTGTCCGCCGGCCGTGACGAGCCAGACGGAATGGATTTCCTTGCGGAGGTTTTCCTCGGCGGCCTTGATCGCCTTGCGCACGCAGCCCATGGCATCGTCGCGGTTGATGATTTCGCCTTTGCGGATGCCGCGCGATTCGGTTTCGCCCATGCCGATGACGGAAACGAACCCATCGTCGCGCAACTCGCCCACGATGACGCGGACCGTACTGGTTCCGATTTCCAAAACTGCGATTGCTTCGAGTGCCATGGCTTTTGCGGACTAGTAGAAGGTTACCGGCACACTGATCGTATCGAGGGTGACGTCGGCGGTTTTCGGCCGTTTGCCGCTGTCGTTCGACTGCTTGATGGCCGCCGCCAGCTTGTTGAGTCGTGCGTCGAAGGAGTAGCGCGGGAGCTTGGCGCGGCATCCGGTCCGCGTGTAGAGATAGATGTAGTCGGGATATTGCAGATCGATGCTTTCGATCGGAACGTAGATGTGCAGGAAGTCGTCGCTTTCGCACAGGGCGATGATCTTGAGCGCGTGCTCGATATCGCTATGGACCACTTGCTGCCCCATTGCCAGATCGAGGTCGAGCCCCTTGATCAGCGGCAGCGTCGCGAGTTTCCGGCGGTGCGGCATCACGTAGCCATAGCGGTCGACCAACGGCGGATAGCTGGACGGTTGCCGCCCGAGGATCTGCGCCACGGGCACGCGTTCCTTGACCTGCACGACCATGGTGTCGGGCAGTTGGCGCTCGAGGTAGACCGACTCGATCATCGAAACCTCTTCGAGCCGTTGCTCGATCTCCTTGAAGGAAAACTCGAACAGGTTCATTCCCTCGCCCAGACCGGAAATCTCGCGGATATACTCTTCGGTCAGCCGGCTGCCGTTGCAGGAGACGACGAGATGCTGGATTTCAAAGCGCGGATTTTCGGAATAGAGTTTGCGCCCGATCCAGCGGAACCCCAACACGATTCCGACGAGCAGCGCCAAGAGCATGGCAACGCCAAGTCCCACCACGATCGAGCGTTGCGCCACGAGCCCGGCCCCCGGTCCATTGCGCTTTTTCGCCCTTACATACTGTGTGTTTTTTCGTGTTGTCGTCTTCTTGCGTGCGGCCATTCCCTACACCCTTGGGTCAATTGCGGCACTATAGATGAGCCATTTCCATGATTCGACAACAAAGCTCCGAAAAACCGATTCCGGCGGCCTGCGCGGCCTTCGGCAACAGGCTGGTGGCGGTGAAGCCGGGGATGGAATTGAGTTCGAGCACGTAGGGTTTGTTTTCGGGGGACAGGCGGAAGTCGACGCGGCCGAAGCCTTCGGCCCCCAGGCACTCAAAGGTGTTCAGCGCAATGGACTGCAGCGCGGCGGTCTGCTCCGCCGACAGCTCGGCGGGACAGATGTAGGTGGTGTCGCCCGTAACATATTTCGCCTCGAAGTCGTACCACTCGGCATTGGGTTTGATCTCGACCACGGGCAGCACCTCGCCATCGAAAACCCCGACGGTCAGCTCGCGTCCGGGGATGTATTCCTCCACCAGCACGTCGGCGGAATAGCGGGCGGCATCGGCAAAGGCGGCGTCCCACGCCGACTCGTCGAAAACCAGATGGCAGCCGACGCTCGAACCTTCGCGCGGCGGCTTGACCACCAACGGAACCGGGATGGTGCGGGAGTCGGCCGTCCTCAAGACCTCCCCATTCGGCACGGGGACCCCGCCGGCCAACAACCGTTCGCGGGTCAGAATCTTATCGAACGAAACCCGGCTTGATTCCGCGCCGGACCCGGTGAAAGGCATGCCCATTTCAACCAACCGCTGCTGGATGCCGCCGTCCTCGCCGAATTCTCCGTGCAATGCCACGAACACGGCCTCGATCCCGGCGGGAAGCGCGAACGCCCGCGAATCGACATCGATCTCGGAAACCTCGTATCCGCCCTCGCGCAGCCCCTGCGCGATCGCGGCGCCCGACCGAAGCGATACCGTGCGCTCGGAGGAGACCCCGCCCTTCAGCACCGCCACCTTAGAAAACCGTCTGCTTGCCATACTTCCACCCTTGGTTTGAAAAGAGTGAACGGTAGTGCTAAACAGGGACCGACTCAAGTATGGAGGAAGATGGATGCCTTGGTTTGAAGAAAATGGCCGCGATTTGATACTGAATATACGCGTGGTGCCGCGGGCTTCGCGGGATGGCCTGGCCGGATTGATGGGCGACGCGCTGAAAGTCCGCATCCAAGCCCCCCCGGTCGAGGGCAAGGCCAATGCCTATCTGGTGAAATTTCTCGCCAAACATTGGAAGATGCCGCGGTCGAGCATCCAGCTCCTCTCCGGCGAAACCGGCCGCAATAAGCGGCTGCGCGTTTCGAACCCATCCGACGAATTACGAAAAGAGTTGTTGTCATTGGAAAACGAATAGGGATCAATACGGCACATGAAAGGTACTATTTTGATTTTATCCACGGCGCTGATGCTCGGCTGTGCGCCGCAAAAAGATAACGAACGGACCGGCAAGCCGCTGGTTTTCGTCAGCATTCCCCCGTTGGCCGGATTGTTGCGGGAGATCGCCGGCGACCGGCTGGACATCCGCACGTTGGTGGGGCAAGGCCAATCTCCCCACTCCTACGAACCGACCGCCCGCCAACTCGCCGCGCTGGGCGAGGCCGATTTGCTGTTTACGATCGGCGTCCCCTACGAAAAATCGCTGCTGAAAAAAATCAAGCCGCTCTACCCCGACCTTGAAATCGTTGCGACCGATTCGCGGATCGAAAGACGGTCGATGCCGCATGAGCACCACGGCGAAGCGTGCACGCACGACCACGGGGAAAAGGATCCGCATGTCTGGCTGTCGGCCGTCAATGCCATGAAAATCTCGGAAGACCTGCTTCAGGCGCTGGCGCGGAACCGGCCAGAGCAGCGCGACCTTTTCGAAGCGAATCAGGCGCGCCTTGTTGCGGCAATCCAAAAGCAGCATACGCAATCGCAAGCAAAGCTCGCCCCCTTCAAAGGCTGCCGCTTCTATGTGTTCCACCCCTCGTTCGGCTATTTCGCGGAGGAATATGGCTTGGAACAGGTGGCCATTGAGTTGGACGGGAAAGCCCCCTCCCCCCGCCAATTGGCCGCCTTGATCGAGCAGGCAAAGGTGGATGGCGCGAAGATCGTGTTTGTCCAGAAACAGTTCCCGGTCGACAGCGCGCAGGCCTTGGCCACGGCGCTTGACGGCTCCGTGGTGCAGCTCGATCCATTGTCGGAGGATGTTGTTGCCAACCTCCGGCAAATCGCGGACAGTATTGCCCTCGCGATGGAACACCCATGACGCCCCTCCCCGTACAGATTGATAATCTCGATTTCGCCTATGGCCCCGTCTCCGTGCTGGAAAACGCGAGCTTGTCGCTGGGCGATCACGAGTTCGTCTCGGTGGTCGGCCCCAACGGCGGCGGCAAAACCACCTTGCTGAAGATTCTCCTCGGCCTGCTGGAACCCACCCGGGGATCGGTGAAGATTTACGGAAAAAATCCGGTCGCCGGGCGCAAATGGATCGGCTACCTGCCGCAACATTCGAACCTCGACTCGAAGTTTCCCGTCACGGCCCTCGACGTGGTGCTGATGGGCCGGCTTGGCAAAACGCGTTCGCTGGGCTTTTACACGAAATCCGACCGCGAGGTTGCCCGCGAAACGCTGGCGCGCGTCGGACTCGAAAAACTGGAAAAGCGCCCCTTGGCCTCGCTCTCGGGCGGGCAGTGCCAGCGGGTGTTGATTGCCCGCGCGTTGGTTACCGAACCCAAGATGCTGCTGCTCGACGAACCGACGTCCAGTCTGGACGACTATGTCGAGCGCGAACTCTACGACCTGCTGCAGGAGCTTAACAACGAACTGACCATTGTCGTGGTATCGCACGATATCGGCTTCGTCTCCCGCTACGTGGAAAAGGTGATTTGCGTGAACCGGGAAGTGCACGTTCATCCCGTCAGCGAAATCAGCGAAGACATCATCCACGACATGTACGGCGAACACGTGCATATCGTCCGCCACGACCAGGAGCACGACCATGGCTGAGTTTTTCCAGGCCCTGCTCCATCACGGGTTTCTCCAGCATGCCCTTATCGCCGGACTGCTCGTCAGCGTTTCCTGCGGCATCGTGGGAACCTATGTCGTTACCCGCCGAATCACCTATCTGGCCGGCGGCATTGCCCACTGCGTACTGGGCGGGATGGGGTTTGCCCGATACATGCAGGTGGTCCATGGATGGACCTTCCTGACCCCCCTGCTCGGGGCCATGATTGCCGCCCTGCTCTCGGCCTTCGTGATCGGCTGGATCAACATGAAGGCCAAGGAACGCATCGATACGGTCATCAGCGCCTTTTGGGGACTCGGCATGGCGGTGGGCATCCTCTTCATCGCCAAAACCCCAGGCTACGGCGAAGACCTAATGTCCTACCTCTTCGGCAACATCCTGTTGGTCACGCAGCAAGACCTGCTGGCCATCGGACTGCTCGACCTGCTGATTGCCGGAACGGCCCTGCTTTTCCATAAACAGTTCGTGGCCGTTTGCTTCGACGAGGAGTTTGCCCGACTGCGCGGCATCCGCACCTCCTTTTTCTATTTCCTGATGCTGGCGCTGACCGCCCTGACCGTCGTACTGATGGTTTCGATCGTCGGGATTGTCATGGTGATCGTCCTGCTGACCCTCCCCGCGGCAATCGCCGGGCGCTTTTGCCTGCGCATGGGATCCATGATGGCGATCGCCGCCGGCCTCTGCGCACTGCTGACCTTCGGCGGCCTCGCGCTCAGCTACCAACCCGACCTGCCCGCCGGGGCATCCATCATCATTCTCACCGGTGCGGCCTATCTCGTCTCCCTGCTCTTCAACCGCCGCTGATTTCTCATTCGCGAGAACCGCAGCCCCCGGATTGCCCCCGCTCCAAGCGCCAATCATTCGCCATTTGCGCTTATCCCCCATATGGCATGGGGTCTGCTCCTATCCTCTCATGAAACCAACGAAGCGGTCACTCAATCTCATCGACATGGATATCGGCCTGTTTGTCAGTTATCGGCTTACCGCGGAATCCTTGACCACGAAACTGTTCCGTATCTTTACGCTCAACACCATTCCGCTTGAAAAGGTGATGGATCTGCGCGAAGCGGGCGAAGCAGATGTAACCAAGCTCCACCGGATCAACTGGTTCAGTAGCCTGCCCGCGCGACGAACCCTCTGCCCCCTCTACACCCTACAGACGGCCAAAAACCGCCCCCGTATTTTTATGCGCCTCGACTTCGGGTCCCACTTCGACATGCAAAGAACGCTGGGAGGGAAACATGATTCCTAAACCGATTGCGACCTATCGCCTCTCTTCGGCCTCGCTGGGAGCCCCCTGTACCTACGAACTTTGCGGCGACCACATCGTGGGTCGCCTTTTCGGAGTCGTCCCGCTTTGCCGCATTCATTTGGGAGCCGTGCACTATCTCCGCCTGGCCGCGCGGTCGGACGTTCCCTCGATCTATGTTCTTTTCAACTGGCCGCAGTTTTTCCTCTGTAGCCGCCGCTCCGTCAATCCGGTCTACATTTTGCAAACGCGCAAAGGTCAACGCCTGTATCTCAAACTCGCGGGCGGTGCCCACTTCAAGCTGCGAAAGGCCATTGCGCGCCATAGCAACCGCAAGGCGAATCGCATCGCGGCCTAGCCTGAATTATTCACGCGCCGAGTTTGCTTTGGCAACAAGGCGTCGAAAGGTGTCGCTGTAGCAGCCTACCGCAAGCCTTTCGCAACGAAGTTGACGAAGTGAAATCGCCGCGCCTCCGGTAAAAATGGATGGGACTAAATTTTTGAAACAAAAAACCATATTTACCTTAAGCCCGG
>NZ_JBFJYW010000020.1:0-20913 GCF_041622395.1 Pontiella sp.
ACTTCGTTGCGAAAGGCTTGCGGTAGGCTGCTACAGCGGCACCTTTCGACGCGTTGCCACTTCGCTCCGCTCGTTGCTTCGCATGCGCGAAGCCTGTCTCCCTCCGGTCGGCTGTTGCCAAAGCAAACTCGGCGCGTGAATGATTCAGGCTAGCGGAAAAGTGTTTTTGAAATAGGTGTGGTGCCGGGGCGGAACCGGCGTGTAGGATGGCGCTTCACCAGGAGGCGATGATGAAATTCGAAGTGGATCAGGATCTATGTATCGGTTGCGGCGCATGTGAGGGCACCTGCCCGGAAGTGTTTGAAATTCCCGACGACAAATCGCAGGTGAAACTAACCCCGGTGCCGAAAGAGCTGCAGGCCAGCGCGCTGGCCGCGGAAGATGGCTGCCCGGTCGGCGCCATTTCCCATACCGAATAACCGCGCCCGGTTTCCCGCCCAATCGGCTGGCGTGGATCGGCCGCCCAAAAAGTCAGCCGTCTTCGCGAGGGGGAGCTGCCTGCACGATCGCGTTTAGCCGGTCGACGATGCGGTCGTAGTGCGAACCCTTCCAGAAAATCTTGCGGCAGTCCGCGCAGCGGAAAAATTCGGAATAGTATTTACGGGTCAGCGGCTCGAGTTCGGGGAGGATCTCCTCTTTGGCGACGGATTGGACCAGCCCGTTGCAGGACGGACAGCGTCGAAAGCGACGGACCGTCTGTTCGAGCTGGAAGCGCCGGATCACCTCGCCGGCCTGTTCTTCGGCGTTGGTCGAATGCAACCAACGCGCATGGACGATGCGGCGGTCGTGCAGCATCCTGCGGTCGCGCGTCAGCAGAATGCGATGCTCGTCGAGCGCAATCCGGATGATTTCGGGGTCTTCGTAATCGGTCCGGTAGAGCGTGTCGAACCCCAGGTGCCGCAGGAGGCGCGCAAGCTTGCCGAGGTGGACGTCCAGAACGAAGGCGGTCGGCTGCGGCGGTTCTCCGCGCAACCGGACCACCGGGGCGATGTCCAGGCGCTCGATCAGGGGATAGACCGCCACGCGGTCGCCGTGCATCAGGGGATGGCCGAAACCGACCGATTCGCCGTTGACGACGATCCGGTCGACCTCGGTATACGGGACGCCTTGCGCTTCGATGGCATCCTTGATGCCCGGTTTTCCGGTGAAGGCATAGCGCTGATCCTGCTTGCGCCGCAGGGGCGGCAGGAAATCGTTGAGTTCTCCGTAGAAGCGGAAGACCGCTGCGTGTTCCTTTTCCATGGCAACCTCGTCGCAGAAAAAAAGACCCGCCCAAAAGCGACCGCCGGCACCGGCCGGTTTTGGAAGATCAATCGTTCCGAAGGGGAGCCAACGGGGCTTCCCCGGATTCCGGTTTGAAGATGAGCACCCGACGGGCGAACGGGATCTCGATGCCCTCGCGATCGAAGGCTTCCTTGATCAGTTTGCGCAAATCGCGGGCGACCTGCTGGTGGCAACCCGGCTTGACGCGGGTGATGGTGCGCAGCAGCAGCTCCGATTCGCCGAAGTTCTGCAGCCCCAGCACCTTCATGGGTTCGAGTACATCCGGATTGTTCTGGCGGATCTGCCGGCCGGCTTCTTCCAGTACGGCGTAGGCGTGGTCGAGATCCGTGTCGTACGCCACGCCAACCTCCACCTCGGCATAGGTGTAGCGCTTGGAAAAGTTGATGATGTCGCCGATCTGGCCGTTGCGCAGGATATGCTGCTGGCCGCCGGGATCGCGCAGCCGGGTGGTGCGGATGTCGATCGATTCAACCACCCCGCGGCCCTGTCCGGTCTCGATGTAGTCGCCGACCAGATAGAGGCTCTCGAACAGGATGAAGAGGCCGGAGACCAGATCGTTGATCAACGGCTGGGCGCCGAGTCCGACCACGATGCCGATGATGCCCGCGCCGGCGAGCAGCGGGGCCGGATTGAAGTTCATCGCGTTGAGGGCCAGCAGGATGGCCGAGAAATAGACCACGTATTTCATGGCGCTCTTCATCAGCGGAACGAGGGTCAGGCGTTGCTTGCGCTCCTTCTCGGTGAGGTTTTTCTGTTCCTGCTGAAAGCGGTCGATCACGATGTTGCCGATCTCTATAATGACCCGGCTGATGAAAAAGATGCCGATGACCTGCGTCAACCGCGGACCGAAGACGGCAAAGTGCTCGATGAAGTTCAGCTGGAGGACGACCAGCGTGGCCACCGCAAGATAGATGACGTATTCGAGGCAGCGCCGGAAGAGGGGAATCAGGATGCTGAGCCGTTCATAATACCGCAGCCAATTCTCGGGGCTGGAATATTTTTTACTGAGCGCGTCGAGGCTGTCGACGATCGCCGCGACCGCTTTGACGACCAGCAGGCCGATGGTCACGACCAGATAGATGTAGAGCCCGGTCAACAGATAGCCGGCCACGACTTCCGGCAGCGAAAGCAGGCGGGCGGCCGCGATGACGACCAGAAACTTGATGCTGTTCGAGAGGATCGCCGTCAGCGAGGTGAAGAACACTTCGATGCTCTCATCGTTGGCACGGATCCCCTCAAAGGCCTTGGCCTTGACCATCAGGTTGGTCAGCACCCGTTGCAGCAGGCGGATCACAATCCGGCCCGCAATCACGAGGCCGATGACTTTGGCCACGGCCAGGGCCAGTCCGACCCAGAAGTCGGGCGGGATGGCGTCGATCCACTCCCGCGTCTGTACATAGGGGTCGGTCTGCCGGAAGACCCAATATCCGTTCAGCGCCAGCACGCCCAGGCAGAGCAGCAGTGCCGCGAAGATCAGGAGAAAGCGGGCCCGTCGGCGCGCGGTGGCGATTCGTTCCGGATGGTCGGCCATGCCGGGCAATGCGCCGAGACGGCCCAGCACCAGGCGCGCAATCTGGTTCAGCACTATGCAACCGACGACGATGGCGGCTAGCTCGCCTCCCAGCAGAATAAGCGCCCTCGTTAGACTTTCAATACCCTCAAGTTGGATCATGGCATTCCTCGTCGTGCGGTTGAATGGCCCATACCATACGGCGCAAAAAAGACGTTGGGAAGGGGGCATCCCGATTTTTTGCGTTTTCAAATCGATGGCCCGGCGCGATGGCGGGGGCGGGGAATGCGCCGTAAAATTCTTTTGGGTGGACGCTAAAGATCGTATCGGTCGGGTAGGGGCGGCACCGTTCGCCTGCTTCCAGGTACCCGAAAATATCCACCCTTCGGCGCACGGTGGGTTTCAGCAGGCTATTCAGGCAATAAGTGCACGGCCGAAGCGGGCACTTTGTCGAAGTGAATTTCCACGCCTCGCTTCGCGGCGGCCTGCACGATCAGCCCGCCGACCGCCTCCGGAGTGTCGGCGTTATTGCGCCGGATCTCTGTAACGACCTCGTCAAAAAAGTCGGAAAACTGTCCGGGGGAGATAATCAGCAGCAATCTGGCAGGCTGGTCGGTGTCGTTCCAGAAGCCGTGCAGATAGCCCCTTGGAAGCACCACGAGCGAACCGGCCGAGGCGCGGGCCACTTTTCCGCGATCCAGGAAATCGACCGTGCCTTCCAAGACGTAAAAGTGCTCGTCCTCGTGGCGGTGAATGTGGGGTGGAGCCGCAAACGTGCGGCCCGGCAGCGTGAGTTCGAGTACGGCCGTGCCGCCGGGCGTGTCGTGGTGGTCGGACAGCACTCGGGTCAGGTGGCCGGGGAACTCGATTGCGTCGATCGCGCCATTGGTAACGATGTGCGGATCTTCCGCCGCGACCAGACGTAGTGCGATCAAGAGGAATATAGCAACGGCTAGCGTACGCATGGGCATCTCCTTCTTGCTTCGGCTCAACTGGCGGGAACCGTAGGGAGAATCGGAATGGTTGTCAAGATTGCGCGCCCGCGGGCGGACTCGCCCCATCGGCCATGGAGCGCCCCGTCTATTGGAGGGACTGCAGGGCTTCCAGCTTTTCGAGGACGCGGCCGGCGTGCCCTTGCGGCATGACTTCCGGCATGTAGTGGCGAATGATGCCCGCCGGGTCGATGATCATCGTAGTGCGGATCGCCCGGCCGTAAGTCAGGCTGCCGAACGAACTGACCACCCACGCGCCATACTGCTCCATCACCTTGTGGTCCGGATCGCTCAGGAGCACCAGCTTGAGTTCGTGCTCGGCAATGAAATCGCAATGCGACTGCGATGAATCCTCGCTGACGCCGAGCACTTCGGCGTTGAGTTTATGAAAGCGGGGCAGCAGGGCCGTAAAATCCTTGGCTTCGAGGGTGCATCCGGTGGTTCCGTCCTTCGGGTAGAAATTAGAGCACAACCCATTTGCCGCGCAGCTGGCTGAGTGTCACCGGGCGCTGGTTCTGGTCCGGGAGCGTAAAGTCGGGGGCCGGCTTTCCGATCACCGGCGAGGTCTCCGCCGCGGCATCCTCGATCTCCTGCTGCTCCAGTTTGACGTTGATATCCAGCGTCATGTGAACCGGCTCCACCTTGATCGGCTGCATCTTCATGTTGAAACAGCCCGTGAGAGACAGTAGGCCGACGGTCGCAACGACAAGAAATCCACGTTTCATGATATACCTCATTTGGTGCCACGCTAGCACCGACCCGCGGACGATTCAATCGCGATCAAACGAAATGCCGCGAGGGCTCAGGGATCGGCCGACTCGCCCACCTGGCGAATGCCTTGGCTGAGCGCGGTCTTGATGACCATTGTCTTCCGCAGGTTTTCGCCGAGCCCGGGGAAGTCCAGCACGATTTCCTCGAACTCGACCGGGATCTTCTGGTTCCGGCTGTGCCCCCGCGTGGTCACCCGGCCGAGGAGCCCATCGCTCTGCTGGACGAAATCGATTTTGAACATGCTGTATTCGAAATTGCGGAAGCCCTTGAATATCCGGTCGCGGACATCCAGCTCGACCGACTGCTGGAAGAGGTTCCCGAGCTGCTGCTCAAGGGCCTTCTGGATTTGGTTGGCGTGGGCGTCGTCCGCCAGCGTCCAGGCGCCGGTTCCGGTGGTCGAATGGAGGAATCCCTCCCCGATGGAGAAATCGGCCGGGTTGGATCTCGAAAAGCTGACGGGGATCATGCCGTAGAGCGCTCCGCTCCCCGAGCCGCCCTCGCCAAAGGCCAGGTTGAAGAGTTCCTTCATTTCCACGCCGTTTGCAAAAAGCCGGGCATCGATCCGGGGCTGGTCGGGATCGATGCGCATGGCCCGGCTGTAGACGCGCCCGCCCAGGCAACCCCATTCCGCGCGCTCGACGAGCACCGCCCGCGGGTCGTCTTCAAGGCGCAGCGCAATCAAGCCGTCGTGCAGGGGCAGATTCCCGAGCGTCAGCCGCCGGATGCGGAACTGCTGATTGCCCGGGGTGGCTATCGGGCCGAAGCCCGTAAAGGTCATGGCGCCATCGATGCCTTCCGCGACGGCCCGGTAGCGCACGCTCGCAAGCGTGGCGTCGGCGGCGGTCAGGGTGATCCACGGCACCAGGCGGCCTTCCCGCAGGCGCACATTTCCCGCCAGGGAAAAGCCGCCATTCACAACCAGACCGGTGGCGTCGGTCAGCTGCCTGACCGCGGACTGCTCCGCTTCCACCCGAAACCCGTCGCACGAGACCGAGAGGAATCCAACCGGCCGTTTTTCCCGGAAGTTGAGCTGTCCATTGGCGTAGAGCGTTGCGTGCGGCTGCAGGGGCCACTCCAGCCGGATCCGGCCCTCGTGCCGTGCGGGATTATAGGAGGCCGAAACGGGTTGCAGAATCTCCCCGGCCAGCGCGAAAAGTTCCTTCGACTCATCCAGCAGCAACGCGGCGCGATCCATGGCCAGCGTCGATTCAATGAGGCCGCCCGCATCCCGATCCAGCTTCCAGGTTGCGCCGTCCAGGGCCAGCAGCAACCGGGACGAACCCAGATGACACTCCACCCCGTCCGCGGCGATCCTTCCGCTCGCAACCGGATTTGCCCCCGGTTGTATCTCGAGCGAAGCCCGCGCGTTTTTCAGCGCCGCCGACAGGCGGGCCTTTTCCGAAACAAGGGTCGTGCCCGCGCTCGTCGCCGCCAGATGCAGCCGGGCCGGAGCCCTGTCGGCAGCGACCCCGAATTCGAGCACGCACGGGTCGTCATCGGCCGCTAGGTCCAGGGCGGTTTTTTCGAGGGTTACCGCTCCGAATTCGGCGGCATCGAATGCCACCCGGCTGTCCTGCAACGCGGAAAGGCGGACCCGCCCGTTTTCGCAGTGCCCGCGCAATTTGATGTTGCCCGAAACTCCGTGCAGCGCGACGCGCGGTTTCCGGAGCCCCAGCCGGCCGGGCTCCATCACCACCTGCAGATCGGGAATCTGGAAATCAGGCAGCCACTGGTTGGCCGGCTTCTCCAGCACCGTCTGCAACTGTCCGCGGATCTGCATCGCGCCGACTTTGGAGAGGTCGTACCCGCGATCCGCCAGCAGTTCCACGATCCAACCCGGGGCATGTCCTTCCAGCTCCCACTCCACCAGGGCCGTGGGAGCGCCAGCCGGTTCGGCCGGATAACGGCCGGCGAGGCGATTCAGCTGCCAGCCCGGCCCCGTGGCCTGTCCCGCGAAGGTGAAGCCCTTGGCCGTTTTGGCGATATTGCACTGGAATTCATGCGCGGCCGCCGCACCGCTGCGGTCCGGGGTCTGTCCGGACACGGCGCAGGAGAACGAATCGCCGGAGCCCGTCGTTGCGACCGTTACCTGCAGAGGAACTCCCTGGAGGGCCAGGTTGAGCTGGCCCGTCATCCGGTCGCGGCCAGTGCGGATCGAACCCTCGAACGGAATGTCGATGTGCCGGCCGTTCCATTCGATCACGGCGGTGCAGGCGGTCCAGTCGAAGCGGTCGAAGGGTACGGCCTTTTTTGCGCCGCCACTTGGTTTCGTTTTGGGCAGCTTCGCCGGTTCAAGGCGGCCCTCCCGAATGCGCAACAACGTTTGGCCGCCGATGATCTGTACCCGTTTCAACCGGCCCTGCATCAGCGACCGCGGCGAATACTCTACGGCCACGGCCCCGATAAAATTACAGCGTTCCCCATCGAGGCAGACATTGATGAGATCGGCGCCGCGCCAGGAGCAGCTGCGCACCTCCAGCGTCGCTTCCGGCAGCCCGGCATCGCGCAGCCCGGCCAGGATCAAGCGATGCAACAGTCCCGGTACGATCCCCACCTGCAGGAGCAGCATGACCGCCGCGACGACCGCCACCACCAGCATGCCCCGCAGTATTTTTCCCCGTCGTTTCATCGCCTCGCGAACAATCCTTCCTCGATCAATTTTGTTGTCGCGAGGATTGTACTCGACGACCGCCGCTGATGGCGAGCGGATCCTCGCACTTCGGCGCGCCCCCGTCGGCGCAGGGCGCAAGAACTTCAAGAAGCGGGAATTGCGTTCAATATGCGGTGGCAAATCCAGCCGAATACAGCCATGATTCGTTGTCTAATGAAAAAGGTTGGCATAACCCTTGTTTTGATGTGCGTCCTGTTCGCCGGGGCGGGGGTATCCTTTGCCGAGGCGGTGGACCCCTCCTGGTCGGGGCAGTGGCGCAAACAACAGGAGGCCATGAATAAAAAATGGTCGCATTGGCCACGGGAACGCATCCGGCAACTGGAGGCGGAACGGAAGCAACTTCTCCAACAAATCGCGGTGCTGCCGCAGCATAATCCGAAGGTCCTGTCCGATCGCCTGGGCTACCATTCCCCGTTCGAGGAACCCGGTTTATACGATTCGGCATCGGCGTCATACATCGACGTCACGTTTGTCTGGCCGCGCCGGATCGATTCCATTGCCCTGGCTCCGGCCTTTAATCCGCAGGAGCCTGATGGCGGGATTTATGCCTTTCCGAAGCGATTCAAGATCGAGGTCTTCAATAAGGAAACCGGCGAGATTGAAACCGTGGTGAACTGGATGGAAGAGGATTTTCCGGATCCCGGCCCCTATCCGGTCTTTTTTTCGGGGATAAACCGCTACGTGACGCAGATTCGAATCACCGTTCCGCAGGTGGAGCG
The DNA here is from genome assembly GCF_041622395.1 of Pontiella sp. NCBI lineage: Bacteria > Pseudomonadati > Kiritimatiellota > Kiritimatiellia > Kiritimatiellales > Pontiellaceae > Pontiella > Pontiella sp. The sequence goes on from NZ_JBFJYW010000020.1 coordinate 7,948, forward strand.
GGAGTCCGGCGTGGCCTATTTTGCCTTGGGCGAGCTGTATGTGTTTTTGCAGAAAAACGGCAAGCTGGCCGACAATATGGCGCTGTGGGGGAGCGATAGCATCGCGATCGACGTGTCGGATTCTTTTTCGATGCCGCCCCTCTGGGACAGCCAATACCTGCGCGACAATATTGTGGCGCTCGGGGTTCCGCTGAGCGGCGAGAAGGTGGATGAAGAGGATCTGGTGGCCACCTATGAAAATGGGGCCGCGCTGCCTGCACCCGTGGAGGTTGTGCTCGATCTGGGGCAAGTGCAGCCGGTCGGGCGCATCGATCTCTGGCCGGCCGAGGCGCCGTATTTGCTGGCGCTCCCTTCGATTGGGTTCCCGCGTGAAATATCCATCGAGCTTTCGGCCGATCCGGACTTTGAAACGTCCACCGTGATTCCGGTGGAAAACGTCGGCCGCCGGATGCAACGCGAAGACCGGCTCGCCGTTCTGTGCCGGGGCTATGCGGCCCGATACATTCGGATTAAGATGAGCGATCTGCCCGAGTATAAGGGCCAGCGGATTCTGGGGATGGGGGAAATTTCGGTGGGACAGTTCGGCAAGGTTTTTTCGGTCGGTTGCACGGTTTCGGCGAAGGGCATTCCCCCGGAATTCCACGATCAACTGCCGCGTCTGGTCGATGGCTACACCCGCTCCCGCAAGATTCTTCAGGAGGGGGAATGGATCAAGGGGCTGGCCAAGCGGCGCCCGCTTGACCGGCGGTTGGCGGTGGTGGAACGCGAGCTGGAGGTGGCGCGCGCATCGTGGCGCCGAATCCAGCAACGTTTGGCTATTTGGGTGGGCGTCGTTCTCTGTATGGTTTTGCTTGGCGGAATGCTTTTGCAGCGCCTGCAACGCCGGCGGATATTGAAAAAACTGAAAATGCGGATTACCCGCGATCTCCACGATGAGGTCGGCAGTAATCTCGGCAGCATTACGCTTGCGGCCAAACGCATGGAGGCGACCGGGGCAACGAAAGAAAACCTTTTCGATCTCTCCCTTATGGCCCGCGAGGCCTCCGCCTCTCTGCGGGATGTGGTATGGGTGATCGATCAAACCACGATCCGGCTGCCCGCGTTGTTGCAGAAACTCGCGGAGCGGGCGGAACGCATCCTCAGCGGGGTTTCGCTGAACATTCAACTTTCGCCGGCTTCGGCCTGACCGGAAGCAACGCGCTTCCGACGGCCGATCCGGAGCCGGACGGGGTCAACAACTTCCTCGAATACGCGCTCGGCGGAAATCCGACCAATGACGATGCTTCCGTTTTGCTTCCAAAGGGAGTACTCATTTCCAAGCTTGGAACCAACTGGATGGAGTATGCCTACCGCCGCCGCAGCGACTACGAAGCCCGCGGTCTGGTCTACACCGTGCAAACCACCACCAATCTGGTTTCCAATGACTGGAACGCCAGCGGGGTCGTTGATGCCGGATCCGGACCGATTGTTGCCGGCTTGGACTCCGTCACCAACCGCGTCTCTACAGAAGGGCTTCCGGAGCAATTCATGCGGCTGAGAGTGGAAGAATACGGGGACTCATCCCGCATGCGCGGGTTTGATCAAGGAGATCGGAATGAAGAATATTAAAAACCGGTGGGCGCTTTGCAGTTTGATTGTTTTGGGTTCGTTCGGAACCGGAATCGCGAAGCCGCAACCGAATATCGTGGTGGTGCTGGCCGATGATGTCGGCCCGGGCGATATCGGGTTTTATCATCGTGAACGAACCGGGGAAAAAGAACGGATTCCGACGCCGAATATCGACCGTCTTATTTCGGAGGGGATGCGGTTCGACGACGCGCATTCCGCCGCGCCGCTGTGTGCGCCAAGCCGATTCGGCATGCTGACCGGCAGCTATTCCTATCGCAATTACCAGCCGTACGGCGTCTGGGGCACTTGGAATGAAACGGGGGTGGATCCGAAATTCACCACCAGCGCGCGGATCGCGAAGGCGGCCGGTTACGCGACCGCCTTTTTCGGTAAGTCGGGCATGGGCGGAGATTTTAAGGTCGTGGATGCGGATACCCAGTTCCCCTGGGCGGAACGGTATAAAAAATATGATCTGGCCGACCGGACCAACGGACCGAACCAATGGGGTTTCGACTATTCCTTCGAACTGCCGGCCGGGATCCAGAATATGCCGTTTGCCTTTTATGAAAACGGTCGGTGGATGCCGCTGAAACCGGATTCCACCTGGAAGCTGATCGGCCCGAAGCAGAATGCGTATGCTGCCTCCCGGAAGCACAATGATCTGACCCAGATCGGCGATTCCAACTGGGACCCGACCCTGGCCGGGCCGATGCTGGCCGGGAAAGCGCAGGCGTATATTCAGCGACAAACCGCCGCGTCGCCGGATCAACCGTTCTTTGTCTATTACTGCACGCAGGCGGCACACATTCCGCACACGCCGCCGGCGGAACTCGACGGGGTGAAGATTGCGGGCACCACGCCCGGTCCGCACGGCGACATGATCAAGGAACTGGATGTGCAAGTCGGCATGCTGATTAAATCGCTGAAAAAAGCGGGGATCTATGACAACACCCTGTTCATTTTCACGTCCGACAACGGGGGACTGGCGGCCGATCCCGCAGCCGAAGCGCTGGGACACGATCCGACGAATGGATGGAACGGCCTCAAAGGGGCCGTCCGCGAGGGCGGGCATCGCATTCCTTTTGTGGCCGTTTGGCCCGGGGTGATTGAGCCGGGCTCGCAGTCAAATGAAACCATCACGGCGCTCGACGTCGTGGCAACCATTGCGGCGGTTGCCGGGCAGGAAATTTCGCGCGAGCAGGTGATGGATTCGGTGAACCTGATGCCGTTGCTCACGCAGGAAAAGGGTGCGAAGGGGCACGCGGTGCTGGTGCACTATTCCCAGAGCGGTTCTGCCGCCCTGCGGCAGGACGAGTGGAAACTGCATGTCCATGGCAAGAACCTGAAAAACCTGACGCCGAAGCACCTTTACAATCTCAAAACCAATCCGATCGAGGATGAGGCGAAGGATCTGCTGAGCAACCCGGAATATGCCGAGCGCGCGCAGCGGATGCTCAAAACGCTTCAGCGTTCAATTAAGGAGCCTACCGCCACGCAGGCTTTTTTGCCCGCGCCGTAAGTTCCAACCCTTGGAAACCGCCCCGGGGCCCCGCTGCGGTTTTTGGGTTCGGTGCGCACGATAACGAAGTGGGGCAAATATCTATTTCTTTTCACAACCGCTTTGCTGCGCACGCTGGGGGGGGGCGTTCCGGCCTGAGTTAACGCTGTGCGTTGAGTTGTTCAGTCCATCCGACAGTCATTTATTCCGTTCTGATCCGCAGGATGCCCTCGCCCGAAGGGCGACGCTATTGCGCAGGCATCTAAACATGGAGACTTCCTGCTAATGGAAATATTGGCCACAAGAGAGCGCAAAGGATGCAGAGGCAACGAAATATTGCTTTGTTCTCTCTGTGCGCTCTCGTGGCTAAAACTCTCATTGTTTAAGTGCCGCATCTATAGCGAGCTTGCCGAGCGGCTGTGAAATGATTTCGGCCGGTCAGCAATGCGAGCAAAACCTCCAATGGCTTCCAGTCGGGCGCTATTTGGCAAAAATCCACGTTACCACTTCCGGCGTGATGTTTCTTAAAACCTGGATCTTGTGTTCGCCATCGGGATTGATTGTGAAATTTACCTTGGCGCCGGCCGCTCGCGCCTTGTTGACGTAGCTTTCGCCGCGTTCCAAAGCAACCCGTTGATCATCTTTGTTGTGGAAGACCCAGATCGGCAGATCTTTCAGCGTATGGTCTGCCGGAACTTCGCCGCGGAAGCCGCCTTCAATCACAAGGGCCGATTTGATCAGATGACCTTTGTTCACGGTGATCCCGGTGACCGCTCCGCTGCCGGCACTGTATCCGGCAATCGTGATCCGTTTGGGATCGACGTCATAATTGGCTACGACGTGGGCGATAAACTGCTCGAGACCGTCCACGGAAAGGCTTCCGCTTTTCTGGCCGTTTTTAGGCGCAAAGAAATAATAGGAGTCCCCGTTCTGCGAAAGCGCCTTTTGCCATTCGATCTCTTTGTCCTCGGGCGGAAAGCTCTTATTTCCCCCGCCGGTGCCGTGGCAGAGAATAAACGCCGGCAGTTTGGTGCCTTCCGGTTCGGTGCTGACCGTTCTCACCTGATAGCGATACGGAGCCCCCAAATGGCCGGCTTCGTCGAAGGTCTGAACGCTTGCTGCGCCATAGACCCATCCTGCCCAAACCAAGTTGGCTGTAATCGCAAAACGTTGGAGCTTCTTCATCGTTGTCCTCGATTTAATGGTTGATGTCCGCGAAACGGTCGGCTGTAGTCGCGGTTTCGATCTTGTGCGGGGTTTCATGCCGACCTCTTTCGCATGCACTCGTCCTTCAGCGTTTTTCTTATAGGCCTGGTGACGAAAAAAAGCACCTAGTGGTTTCACCAGTAGACTGAAAACAAACCATCGCGCTAAATATATACGTATTGCAGGGGTGTTTGTGCACATGCCCCTTGGTTTGCTCCGGTCGGTTTGGGCCGGGGGGATATACAGGTGATTTTTCAATGAACATGAGACCAATGCTTTTTCTGGCGGTTGCGATCGGGTCGGCTTGTTTTTCCGACGGGCCGAAAAACGTGCTGTTCATCGCGGTCGATGATCTGAAGCCGTGGCTGGGGAGCTATGGGAATACGGTGGTGAAGACGCCGAATATGGATCGGCTGGCGGCACAAGGAACGGTGTTTAGACGGAACTATTGCCAGGTGGCGCTGTGCGGACCGTCGCGGCTGAGCATGCTGACGGGGCTTCGTCCCGACACCACGCAGGTCTACAACATGGGCGGCGAAATTTTCCATATCGACACCGCGCGCAAGCGCGCTCCGCAGCTGATCACGCTTCCGGAATATTTCAAGCAGAACGGTTATACCACTCTGGGATTCGGCAAGGTATTCGATGGGCGCAACACGGACAAGGGCCAGGACACTCGGAGCTGGAGCGATCCGAAAGGGGTGCGTTGGGATTGGGATTTCGATCTGTATCCGATCAAGCCGGTGGGGGGCGGCTACCAGAATCCGGTGACCCGCAAGCGGATTGAAGATGCGGAGACCGAAATGGAGCGGCGCGGCATCCGGAATAAAACCCAACAGCTGGAATTCCTCTCCGGGGTGGAGGGCGCCCGCCCGGTCTGCGAGTCGATGGATGTGCCGGACGAGGCCTACGCGGAAGGCAATGTGATGGCCGCCCCGGCGATCCGGGCCATTGAACAGTTCGGGAAAACCGGGCAACCGTTCTTTCTGGCCGTCGGCTTCTACAAGCCGCACCTGCCGTTTGTGGCGCCTGCAACATACTGGGATCTCTACGACCCTGAAGATTTTCAATTGGCCCCGATGCAGGCCTATCCGGCCAACGGCGTGGGCTATGCGGAGACCCCCTATGTGGAAGCGCGCGGTTTCCATCCGGTTCCGGAAACCGGCCCGATTCCGGACGCGCTGCAACGGCATATGATGCACGGCTATGCGGCCTGCGTTTCCTATGTCGATGCGCAGGTTGGAAAATTGCTCCAGGCATTGGACGAGGCCGGGCTCGCAGACGATACCGTGATCTGTCTCTGGGGCGATCATGGCTTTCATCTCGGCGACAAGCAGATCTGGGGCAAACACACCAATTTCGAGCAGGCCACCCGCGCGCCGCTGATCCTTGCATCGCCCGCGATTCCCGGCGGCCGGGTCGAGGACGTGACGCTGACGGAGTTCGTGGATGTTTTTCCAACGCTGTGCGATCTGGTCGGGCTCGAAAAACCCGCCGGGCTTGATGGAGAAAGCCTGACCAGTTTGATGCGCGGCAAGCGTCCTTTGGTAAACAAGCCCGCCATCAGCCAGTACATGCGCAATGAGGATGATGGACTGGTTATGGGATGGGCGATCCGCACGCCGCGCTACCGCTATGTGGAATGGCGGAGAGTCTGGAACCGGAAACTGAAATACAGCCTCTCCGGAGAGGTGCTGGGCCGTGAGCTGTACGACTATCAAATCGACCCGGATGAAACGCGCAACAGGGCCGGGGATCCAGAATACAGCCGGGTGTTGGCCGCCTTGACTTTGCAGTTTGATGAAACGCTTCCGCACCTGCCGGCGCGGAAAAAGGAATAGAGCAATGATGAATCGAAGGAATTTTTCAACGCTGGCCTGCGCGGCGGGTCTCGCATCGATCAACTCGACCGCATTGGCGGGTAAAGGCCGGCCGCCCAATTTGTTGATCATCCATACCGACGAGCATAATTTCCGCACACTCGGTTGCTACCGCGAGTTGATGACCGATGACCAATCCTTGGTCTGGGGCAAGGGCGTGAAAGTGGATACGCCCCACATCGACTCGCTGGCCCGCGACGGCGCGATCGCCACGAGCTACTATGCCGCGTCGCCGGTCTGCACGCCTTCACGAGCGGCCATGGTTTCCGGCCTTTATCCGATTCACACGGGGTCGCCCAATAACGACCTGCCGCTTAACGACGGCCTCGTTACCTTTGCCGAGGTGCTCAAGCGCAACGGATATGCCACCTCGTATGTCGGCAAGTGGCACCTGGACGGCGATGCCAAGCCGGGCTTTGCTCCGTCGCGCAAGTTCGGCTGGGACGACAACCGCTACATGATCAACCGCGGTCACTGGAAGCTGCTGAAGAAAGAAGGCGACACCGCCGGGCTGATCGGCAGCTGGGACGAAAAAACAGAGAAGTATAAGTACGACATCGAAAAGGCGGACGACCAATCGTTCACGACCGATTTCCTGTGCGACCGTGCCGTCGAAATCATCACCCGCGATAAAGCCAAACCGTTTTGCCTGATGCTCTCCATCCCCGATCCGCACGGACCCAACCATGTCCGGGCGCCGTACGACACCATGTTCGCCGACCTGCATTTTGAAAACCCGCATACCATGGATGTCGCAACGAAGGAATCCGTTCCGAAATGGCTGGGCATCACCGGAAAGAATTCCGCCGACAAAAAACTGAACCAGACCCAGATGCAGTGGTATTTCGGCATGGTCAAATGCATCGACGACAACGTTGGCAAGCTGTTGGCGTGTCTGAAAAAGCTGGGACTGGAAGAAAACACCATCGTTGTCTTCACCTCCGACCATGGCGACATGATGGGCGAGCACATGAAGCACAACAAAGGCAACCCGTTCGAAGCGTCGGCGAAGATCCCGTTTGTGATTCGCCATCCCGGCAGAATCCCCGCCGGAAAGGTGGTCCGCACGGCGCAGGTCAATGTCGATTTCGCTCCGATGGCGCTGGGGCTGATGGGTATCCGCGACGGCGTACCGGCCTTCCACGGCAAAGACACTTCGGCCGATTACCGGAGTCCGGATAAAGAGGTGGCGGGCGACCGCATCGTCTACCTTACCAACGCGCCGAGCCGCTGGGTCGCCGCCGTGACCCAACGCTATAAGCTGGTGCTTTCTCCATCCGACGACCCGTGGCTTTTCGATTTGGAAAAAGATCCGGACGAACTGGTTAATTTCTATGCCCGCCCGGAATACCGAGCGGTCGCCAAAAAGATGCAGGCCGAGCTGATCGCGCAGATGCAGCGCTATGAAGAGCCCGCCTTGGAAAAAGTGAACTTGAAGTACGGGAGCCGCGACGAAGCCGCCGAAAAGGCCGCGCCGTCACCGCAAGCCCGTGCAGGCTACGTGATCGACAGCGGCATGCATTCCGTAAAAGGAACGCCGGGCCGCTGGTCGCGGGCCGTAACCGTTCCCGCCGGGAGTTTCGAACCCAACAGCACCTACGACATGGTGCTGGAGTGGGAGTCGAAGGGGCTGGACGACGGGGCGGAAATTTTCGCCAACTTTATTGCCGGGAAAAAAGACAAGGACCACCGTCGGTTGGAAACCTGGAAGGGGGCCGCCGGCGACACCGGTGTTGTCAGGAAAGAGCTCAAGACCACAAATTCTGGAGAGTGGTTGCTTCATGTGGGCGTGAAGGACGGCGGTGAGTTGTTGGTGAAGCGGATTCAAATAAAGAAAAAATAGAAACCACGGTTTTGAGAGCAATCAGAGAGGAAACGTCATGAAAAAATGGAATAGAGTCGCGGTGCTCACGCTGATGGGGCTGAGCTGCGCAGCAGCCCGGTCCCCGAATCTGATTGTGATCATGGCTGACGATCTCGGCTATGCGGACGTGGGATTCAATGGGTGCAAAGACATCCCGACCCCGAACATCGATCGCATTGCCCAAAGCGGCGTACACTGCACCAGCGGCTATGTGACCTATTCGGTCTGCGGACCAAGCCGCGCCGGATTCATCACCGGGCGCTATGGCCAGCGTTTCGGCTTCGAGCGCAACCCGCAGTATCGGCCGGACGACCCGAACATGGGCCTGCCGAAAGAGGAGCACACATTCGGGGAAGTACTCCGGCCGGTCGGTTATGTCTCCGGCATTGTCGGCAAGTGGCATCTCGGCGCGCATGATTCGAACCATCCGCTCAATCGCGGCTTCGACTTTTTCTACGGCCATCTTGGCGGCGGGCATCGGTATCTTCCCGAAGAACTGGTCATCAAGGACAGCGGCGGTGCGAAAAACGAGAGCCAGAGCTACCAGACGTGGATCCTGCGCAACCATGAAGCGGTCCCGCCAACGAAATATCTGACGGAGGAATTTTCGGATGCGGCCGTCGAGTTTGTTTCGGAAAACAAAGACCAGCCCTTCTTCCTGTTCCTCTCCTACAACGCGCCGCATACGCCGCTGCAGGCGACCGAAAAATATCTGTCGCGCTTCAAGCAGATCAACGATGGAAAACGGCGCACCTATGCCGCCATGGTCAGCGCCGTGGACGACGGGGTGGGGCTGCTGCTCGACCGGCTGGCGGAACTCAAACTCGAAGAAAACACCCTCGTGTTTTTCCTCTCCGATAACGGAGGCCCGAGCAATAAGAATGCCTCGAACAATGCGCCGCTCAAGGGCCAGAAAAGCGATGTCTGGGAAGGCGGCTTCCGCGTGCCTTATGCCGTGCAATGGAAAGGCGTGCTTCCGGCGGGGGTGAAGTATGACCACCCCGTGAGCTCGCTGGATATCATGGCCACCATCGCCGAGCTGGCCAAGGCGCCGGTCGATGCGGAGCGCCCGCTCGATGGCGTGAACCTGATTCCCTATTTATCCGGCAAAAAAGACGGCGCCTCGCACGATACGATCTATCTGCGCAAGTTCGACCAGGGCCGTTATGCGGTCCGGCGCGGCGACTTTAAGCTGGTGATTCCCGGTGCCGATAAAAAGGCGATGCTCTACAATCTGGAGCAGGACATCGGCGAAACCGCCAACCTTGCCGACAAGCATCCGGAAAAACTGCAGGAACTCGACCAGGCGCGCCTCAACTGGGACCGCGAATTGATTGAACCGCGATTCTGGGGGCTCATTCACACCGATGAATGGCAGGCCCGGGTCAAGCCGCCGGCGGAGTCGGCGCCGGCAGCGTCGACGGCGGCGGCCAAAACGAAGCAGGAATGGGACTGGTTTGTTGCGCTGGATGCCGATAAGGACGGAACCGTTGCCGAAGCGGAGTGGGTAACGTGGACGGTGGCCGCGGCCAGCAAAAAAGGGAAGACCTTTGATGCCGCAGCAGAAAAGAACAACTTTTCAAAACGGGATCTGAACGGCAACGGGCAGCTCACGCGTTACGAATTTGATGCAACCAAATAAGAGGTCTTATAATGAAGCCGTTTAGCGTATTGAGTTTCAGTGTATTGCTTTTGGCCGGGGCCTGCGTGCAGGCGGAAACCAAACCCAACATCCTGTTCATCGCGATCGATGATATGAACGACTGGACGGGATTCCTCGGCGGTCATCCGCAGGCGCAGACGCCGAACATGGACAAGCTGGCGAAGAAGGGCGTGAACTTTACGAACGCGCACTGCTCGGCGCCGGGCTGTTCCCCGAGCCGCAACTCGCTGCTCTACGGGGTCGAACCGTTCAAATCCGGACTGTACGCCTTTTATGACCAGGCCGGCCTGCCGAAAGATTTCCTCAAGCCCTACACCGCCATGACCGAGTTTTTCAAAGGGAACGGCTACAATACCTACGGCTCCGGCAAGATCCATCATCGCCGCGAAGAGACGGAGGTGGAGTGGACGGAATTTTTTAAAAACGAAAAAATGCCGATCCAGTTTGATGAGGAAACGGGCTATCGCCAGGGCAAGGACTGGAAGATGAATTTTTCCCCCACGCTGAGTCCGCTCGAAAACCATGTGGATTACCAGAACGCTTCGTTCGGGGTCGATGTGCTTTCGCGCAAGCACGACAAACCGTTCTTTCTGGCGGTGGGCATCATCAAACCGCATCTGCCCTTCAACGCGCCGAAACCGTTTTTCGATCTCTATCCGGATCCGGTCGATCCGCCGCGCATCAAGGCCGACGATGCCTCGGACATCCCGGCCGTTGGACGCGCCATGGTCAAGATCGGCGACTACAACCGCTTCAACGAAGACAATGCCTGGGACAAAGTGCGGCGCGCCTATCTGGCCTGTATTTCGTGGGCCGATTTCAATATCGGCCGGTTGCTCGATGCGCTGGAAGCCGGCCCGTATGCCGACAATACCATCATCGTGCTGTGGTCGGACCACGGCTATGCGCTCGGCGAAAAGAACCATTTCCGCAAGTTTGCCCTCTGGGAAGAAACCACGCGCGTGCCCTTTATCATCCTCGATACCCGCGAGAAAAAAGCGATCGAGGGCCGCACGGTGATCGACGGGGTTTCGCTGATCAACGTCTACCGCACCCTTGCGGAGCTGACCGGGCTGGAAGCCCCGGACTATGTCGACGGCTTCAGTCTGGTTCCCCAACTGAAGGATCCGTCAACGCCCATCACCGAGCCGGCGATCTGTACCTGGGGCCGCGGCAACTATACCGTCCGCAACCGCGACTGGCGCTATATCCGCTACTATGACGGCAGCGAAGAGCTCTATTCCCACGTCAAGGATCCGGATGAATGGACCAACCAGGCCGACAACCCCGAATTTGCCGAAATCAAAAAGCGCCTGGCCGCCCAGCTCCCGAAGAAAGAAGTGCCGCTGGTCAAGGACGGCATCGAAGGCTGGAGCCTGCCCGTCAGCGCCGACAAGCCGCTGGGTAAGAAAACGAAGAACAACCAGAAGTGAATGCGATGAAAACAACGGCCATCCTGATTCTCGGTTTGCTGCCGCTCTGTTCGTTTGGAGAACGGCCGCAGAACGATTGGGAAAATCCGGCGGTTACCGGAATCAACCAGGAACCGCGGCATGCCACGATGGTGCCGTTTGCTTCGATGGAACAGGCGTCGCTGAATAAGAGCGACTCGCCGTATGTCCAAAGCCTGAACGGCATCTGGAAGTTCCACTGGGTGAAAACGCCGGAAGAGCGGCCGATGGAATTTTTCAAGTCGGATTTCGATGACTCGGCATGGAACGGGATCGAAGTGCCGTCCTGCTGGCAGATGAAAGGGTACGGCACCCCGATCTACACCAACATCGAATATCCGTTCGATAAGAACCCGCCGTTCATTGGCGGCGCCAACGGGAACCCGGTCGGTTCGTACCGCCGGACGTTTGCGCTCTCCAGCGATTGGAAGGGCCGGGAGGTCTTCATCCATTTTGCCGGCGTCGACTCGGCGTTTTATATCTGGGTCAACGGCAAAAGGGTGGGTTACAGCCAGGGCAGCCGCACGCCGGCGGAGTTCAACCTGACGCCCTACCTGCAGCCGGGAAACAATGAGCTGGCGGTTCAGGTGTTCCGCTGGTGCGACGGCTCCTACCTCGAAGATCAGGATGGCTGGCGCATGGCCGGCATCTTCCGCGAGGTCTATCTTTTCTCCACGCCGCAGGTTCACATCCGCGATTTTTTTGTGACCCCCGAACTGGACGCCGACTATCGCCATGCCGTGCTGAACGTCGATGTGTCGCTGAAAAACTACGGACAAAGCATCGAACAAAACACGGAGCTCGAAGTGGTGCTGTGCGACCGGTCGAACAACCGGATCGGCTCCGCCTCCGCAACCGTCCCGTCGTTGGTGGCAGGTGCGGAAACAACAACCGCACTGAAGATCCCGGTTGAGCATCCCGAAAAGTGGACGCACGAAACCCCGAACCTGTACCACGTTTTTATCCTGCAGCAGCGCGGGGGCAAAACGGTCGAGGCGGTCACCTGCCGGACGGGGTTCCGAAAAATCGAAATCAGGGATTCGCAAGTGCTGCTGAACGGTCAGCCGGTGCTGATCAAAGGCGTCAACCGGGTCGAACATGATCCCGTCCACGGAAAAACCGTGCCGCTCGAATATCTTGCGCTGGATATCAAGCTGATGAAGCGGCACAACATCAATTGCATCCGCACCGCGCACTATCCGCACGACCCCGCCTTGTATGAGCTGTGCGATGAATGGGGCATGCTGGTTGTCGACGAAGCCAACGTGGAATCGCACGGCATGCGGTATGGCGATGAATCGCTGGCGAAACAGCCCGAATGGAAAGACCAGCACGTCGAGCGGGCGATGAATATGGTCGAGCGCGACAAAAACCACCCGTGCGTCGTCATGTGGTCGCACGGCAACGAGGCCGGCAACGGACCGAACATCGTGGCCATGGATGAGTTCTGCCATGCGCGCGATCCGTCCCGGCCGACCCACTACCACTTTCAGGAGGGGCCGCGTTCGTGCGATGTCATCGGCGGCGGCGCGCTCGGTAAAAAACAAAACCGCTATCTTGCGCTCGACCTGCTGGAACAACACGCCACCTACGACAAGGATCTGCGCCCGTATCTGCTGAATGAATATGCCCATGCGATGGGCAATGCCGTCGGCAACCTGACCGAGTATGTCGAGCTCTTCGAGAAATACCCGAAGCTGATCGGCGGCTGCATCTGGGACTGGATCGATCAGGGGTTGGTCAAGGAAGGCCCCGACGGGTAACCGTTCTTCGCCTATGGCGGCGACTTCGGCGAT
>NZ_JBFJYW010000021.1:0-20475 GCF_041622395.1 Pontiella sp.
GAAGGAAAAGGGCTACGAGACGGCCTTCTGGGGCAAGTGGCATCTCTCCACGCTGGAGAAAAACCCCAACTACACGCACCCCGGCCCCGGCGAGCAGGGCTTCGACTACTGGATGGGCACCACCCTCAACTCGTTCCCCGCCCATGGCGGCCCGAGCAATCCCAAGCGCTTCATCAAGAACGGCGAACCGCTGGGCGAAGTCGGGGGCTGGTACTGCGACGTGATCGTCGACGACGCCCGCGAATGGCTGAAGTCCAAGCGCAACAAGGAAAAACCCTTCTTCATGTATGTCTGCTCGCACGAGCCGCACACGCCGATCGATCCGCCGGCGGAATACAGCGCCAAATACGACAATCCCTGGGTCGACCAGCTGGAAAAGGAAAACAAGTACGGAACGGTGGCCCGTCCGAAAAAGGATATCTCCGAGTATAAGAAAGACTATTACGGCACGGTCCAACAGCTCGACGACGCCGTTGGCCGCCTGATGCAGACCCTCGAAGAACAGGGCCTCGCGGAAAACACCCTCGTGCTGTTCACCAGCGACAACGGCCCGGAAACGCCGGTGACGTTCCTGGAGTCGGGAGGTCAGTGGGAAGATCCCATCCGCGACAAGTGCTTCGGCACCCCCGGCGAGCTGCGCGGCATGAAGCGCTATCCCTACGAAGGCGGACACCGCGTGCCCGGCATTGCCCGGTTGCCGGGTAAAATCCCCGCCGGTTCCGAAAGCGATGTCCTCTTCAACGGATGCGACATCCTGCCGACGGTCTGCGGCTTGGTTGACGCCCCGGTACCCGAAGGCCGCAACATTGATGGAGTCGATGCCTTTAATGCCTTTTTGGATAAAACGGTAACGCGCCAAGAAAACGCCGTCTGGTTCTTCCCGCACCACGGCGATACCTGGTACATGATGCCGCAAGTTTCGATGCGCGAAGGAAAATATTCGCTCATCGGCTGGTTGCCCCAGCGCGATCCGGACGTGCAGACGCTCGACCAGTGGCTGGCCAACAACGATCCCGTACGGTTCGAGCTCTACGATCTCGAGCTCGATCCCGGCCAGGGCAACGACATTGCCGACAAGTATCCCGAAACCGTCGCAACCATGGCGAAGAAAATGACCGTCCTCTGGCGCGAAATGCGCGACGAAGGCCTCGCCGGGAAAAAGAAATAGCATTGAACCAACGCTCCCCCGGGTCCGTGCTCGGGGGTTTTTGTTCCCGGAAGGGCCGAACCTTGTTGAGATAGGAGTTCCCACACATGAATGTATTGATTGCCGATAAACTGTCCGACGGCGCGGTCGCGCGCCTAACCGCTTTGGGGTGCCAAGTGGAAATGAATCCGGACCTGACCGCCGAATCCCTTCCGGAGGCGATCGGCGATGCCGAGATCCTGGTGGTGCGTTCCACCAAGGTTTCCGCCGCAACCATCCAACGCGGCGAAAGCCTCTCCCTAATCATCCGGGCCGGCGCCGGGGTCAATACGATCGACCTGGCCGAGGCGAGCCGCCGCGGAATCCATGTGGCCAACACGCCCGGGAAAAACACCGATGCGGTGGCGGAACTGGCCATTGGCCACCTGATCGCGGCGGATCGTCGGATCGTGGCGGCGAACCGCGATCTGGCGGGCGGCGAGTGGAAGAAGAAGGAATATGGCCAGGCGCGGGGGCTCAAGGGCCGCACCCTGGGCGTGATCGGGCTCGGCGCCATCGGCAAGGCCACCGCGTTGCGTGCGCAGGCGCTGCAGATGAAGGTCGTCGGCTGGTCGCGGTCGCTGACGCCGGAGACCGCCGCCGCCCTTGGAATCGGCTATTGCGAAACGCCCGGCGACGTGGCCGTGCTGGCGGACGCGGTCAGTCTCCATTTGGCGGCCACCGCCGAAACGACCCATTTGGTGGACGCCGCTTTCCTGGCCAAGATGAAGGACGGCGCGATTCTGATCAACTGCGCCCGCGGCGAAGTCGTCGATACGGCGGCGCTCAAAGCGGCCATCCGCAACAAAGGGATTCGCGCGGGACTCGATGTCTTCGAAAATGAGCCGGCCGGCGGCGTTGCGGAATTCGCGGATGCGGAGTTGGCCGGGTTGGCGAACTGCACGCCGCATATCGGCGCCTCGACCGACCAGGCCGCCGAGGCGGTTGCCGAGGAAGTGGTCCATATCGTCGAGACCTATAAATTCACCGGGATTCCCGCCAATACGGTCAACATCCAGGAAAAACCGGTCGAAACCACGAACTTGGTCGTCCGCCACTACAACCGGGTTGGCGTGCTGGCCCGCGTGCTGGAGGTCATCCGGACTGCCGGCATCAATGTGCAGCAGATCGAAAACCATATCTTTGCCGGGGGCGCCGCCGCCTCGTGTACCCTCACGCTCGATCACGCGCTTGAGCCCGAGGCCCTTGCGAAAATCAAGACTGCGGAGCATGTCATCGCGGCAATGCTGAAATAGCGACCAGCGGTGGGTCTGGCATCGTTGGAGCGGTCGGCCAAGGACGTGCCGGGATAACGAGATGGACCGATGGAATTTTTTTTAATCGATCTGGCGCTAAGGTCGGAGCCGTGAAAATTTGAGAGGGGTAAAAGAGATGAAGTATATTTCGAGAGTCGTTGGTTTGCTGTGCACCGGGGCGGCGCTGTGTGGTCTTTCTGTTCAGGCTGGAGCGCCCATATCCATCGAAACGCTGTTGACCGATATGGTGGATCGCGACGCCGTTGCGCGCTATCCGGAACCGGACTTCCGGCTAAAGCAACACAGCAGCTACGACCGGAGATCGACCAGCCCCGACGACCCCAAAGGGTGGTTCAAGAACAAGGACACCAACTGGAAAGAGACGGATACGAATTTTATCCGTATCGAGGAAAACAACGGCCGGAAGGAATGGGTCTTGATGGATCACGAGCGGCCGGGGGCGATCGTGCGCTCCTGGATGCCTTGGCGGTTCGTCGGGAAACCGGCCACGGACATCACCATGCGGATCTATCTCGACGGTTCCGATGAACCCGCAATCGAGGGGAACATGCTCGAAATGTTCGGCGGCGACGGTTTGATTCCCTATCCCTTGGCCCACCCATCCCTGCGTTCGGCGGTCAACTTTTTCCCGATTCCCTACGCCAAAAGCTGCAAGGTGACGACCGATAAACACCCGTTCTATTTTATATTCACCTTCCGGGAATACGATGCGGGCACGCCCATCAAAACCTTCACGATGAAGGATTTCGAGGCCGCCAAAGCGTTGACGGAAAAAGCCGGCCAAAGGTTGCTGAATCCCGAAGCCGATGGTGCGGTCAAGCCGCAGCGCTTCCGGGCCAAGCTGGGGAGCCAACAAGAGAAGGCGTTGGATCTTCCGGAGGGAACGGCCTCGGTGCGCGAGCTTACCGTGAAACTGGGCAGCTATGCGGATCCGGCGGTCACCCGTAAGGTGGTGCTCAAAATGGAGTTCGACGGCCGGGAAACGGTCTGGTGTCCGCTCGGCGAGTTCTTTGGCACCGGAGTGGGGCTGAATCCGGTCGAAGGGTGGTATCGCACGGTGGGCGAAGACGGAACCATGAGTTGCCGTTGGGTCATGCCCTATCGCAAGGGCGGCCGGGTTTCGCTGCTGAACCTGGGCGACGAGGCGGTGGAGGCCGAGCTGGAAGTCAAAACCGGCGCGTGGACCTGGGACGAGCGTTCCATGTATTTCCACGCCGGGTGGCGCGGCCAATATCCGCTGGCCACGCGGCCGTATTCGGATTGGAACTATGTTTCGCTCAAGGGGCGCGGGGTCTATGTCGGCGACACGTTGACGCTCATGAACCCGACCGATAAATGGTGGGGCGAGGGCGACGAGAAGATCTGGGTCGACGGCGAAGATTTTCCGTCGTTGTTCGGCACGGGCACCGAGGACTATTATGGGTATTCCTGGGGCGCAAGAAGCACCGACTTCTATCAACACCCGTTCCATGCCCAGCCGCGCGCCTATAAATACAACAAGCTCAACCGCAAGACTGCCGAGCGAGAGGACAATAATCTCGGTTTCAGCGTCGAAACGCGCAGTCGTTCGTTGGACACCATGCCGTTCGGCAGCTCGCTAAGCTGGACATGGAAGTCTGGCACTGGGCGGATTGCGGAGTGGGCTACGGCGTTGGAACGTATTGGTATGGTTTTGCGGACACGACCTCCAACCGGAAGCCGGAGCCGGAAGAGGTGCTCAACGTTCCGCCTTGCCCGGACATGGATGGCGGCGCGGCGAAGTCGGAATAACCCAGCATGCGGGCCGGGGCCACGGACCCACGCTGAAAAACGGCGCCGTTTTGCGGTTTGCGGGTAAACGCCGTTGCTTGGGGCGAAGGTTTTCCCGATAATGTGCGGCAATGGGATACGATACGTCAGCGCTGCGGTCTGCAACGGGTCGGGTGGCTTCGGCCATTGCCGCCATGCTTTCGTTTCTTGCAACGGCATCGGCCGAGCCGGTGGATCCGCGCTTTCCCGCGGAACTGCGGGCCGGGCCGGACTCCCCGGCGCCGGCCAGACGCCTCTCTGCGCGGATTCGGCAACTGGAGGACGAGCGGGAGCAGCTGCTGCAAAAAATCTCCGTTTTGCCGCAGCACGATCCCAAGTTCATGGCCGACCACCTCGGGTTCCATTCGCTGTTCGATGATCCCGGCAGCGCGGGCAACCTTCCCTTGCACCGCCTCTTGTTCAAGGCAAACCGTCCGCTGGAAATCGGGGCGATCGCCCTGGCGCCGGCGTTCAATCCGCTCGAATACGGCGGGAACCCCTATGCCTTTCCCCGGCGGTTCAGGATCGAGGTGTTGGAAGAGGGGGCGGAGGCGTTCGTGACCGTGGTCGACTGGATGCAGGAGGATTTTCCCGATCCCGGTCCCTATCCGGTCTTTTTCTCTGACATCAATCGAATCGCCCGCGAAATCCGGATCACCGTTGCCAAGGATGTCCAGCAATCGGGCGCGGCCTATTATGCCCTGGGCGAAGTCTACTTGTTCCGCCAAACCGCCGATGCGCGCGTGGGGGCCAATATGGCCACCTGGGGCGACGATTCGCTGACGGTCATGGCCTCGGATTCGTTCGGCATGAAACCGCTGTGGAGTCTCGAATACCTGAACGATGGCGCGGCGGGGTTTGGCTTTCCGCTGAGCGATGCGACGGTGGAGTCGGACGATCTGCTGGTGACCTTCAAGGAAGGCGAACCGGCCGGCGGCCAGGTCCAGGTGATTCTGGACTTGGGCAAAGTCAAGCCGATCGGGCGCATCCACTTCTGGCCGGCGGAGGCTCCGCATCTGCTGGCGCTGCCTTCGTTCGGGTTTCCGCAAAAGGTGCTGGTGGAGCTTTCCGCCGGCCCGGGGTTCAATCGCCCCAAGAAGATCGTGTCGAAAAACGTGGGCGACCGCATGTTCCGCGACAACCTGTTTTCCGTCGTGGGCACATCCTACAACGCCCGTTTTGTCCGGATCACCATGGAGGGCTTTCCGGAATATAGAGGCCAACGGATTCTGGGGCTGGGGGAAATCCTGGTCTCGCAAAACGAATACATCCACTCGATCGGGTGCAAGATTACGGCGAACGGCTTGCCGAAAGAGGCGCTGGAGCAGTTGCCCCGGCTCGTCGACGGGTGCAGCCGGCATCGCCGCATCATGTCGCAGGGCGAATGGATTCGGGGGCTGGCCAAGCGCCGGCCGCTGGACCGTCGGCTGGCGGCGGTGGAGCAGGAGCTCGCCGTTGCGCGCGCCCGCTTGCGCAGGGTCCAGTTGCAGTGGAGCATCTGGATCGGTGGCCTGCTTTGCCTGGGGTTGCTGTGTGCGATGGTGCTGCAGCGGTTGCAGCGCCGCCGTGTGCTCGGACAATTGAAGTGGCGCATCACGCGGGATCTGCACGACGAAGTCGGCAGCAGCCTGGGCAGCATCGCGCTCACGACCGAGCAACTGGAACATCTAGCCCCGCCGGGCGAGATGAAGGAGGAGCTGACCGATCTTTCGCTGATGGCGCGCGAGGCCTGCGCGTCGCTGCGCGAGGTGGTCTGGGTGATCGACCAGAAAACGATCCGGCTGCCGGCCCTGTTGCATAAGCTGGTTGAGCGGGCCGAGCGGGTGCTGGGCCGTACGGGGCTGGCGGTCGACTTGCCGCAGGATTGTCCCGATCTGGTCGTTTCGTTGACGGCGAAGCGGCATCTGATCATGTTTTTCAAGGAAGTGGTTCATAACTGCGCCCGCCATGCGCACGCCACCCTGGCGCAGTTATCGGTGACCGCGAGCGACGGGCAGCTCCGTATTTCGGTTGCCGACAACGGGTGCGGATTCGACCCGGTTAGCGTCTCGGATGGCTGGGGCCTCGCCAGCATGCGGCAACGGGCCGAGGAGCTCGGCGGCGCGATGAAGCTGCGGTCGCACCCGGGCGAAGGCACCACGGTGGAACTGGAAATTCCGCTCGATGCGTTGCGGAATGAACCCCGACGGGCGTATAAAACCTCGAACTGAACGGAGAAAACGGAATGGTGCCAATCAAGGTGTGGGTGGTGGAGGACGACACGGTTTTTCGGCGTACCCTTCAGAAGATGTTGAACCGCGAGCAGCAGATGACCTGCGACCGGGTCTTTCCCTCCTGCATCGAGTTTCTCGAAGCCATCGCGTCCGACGCCCGCCCCGATCTGGTGCTGATGGATCTCGGCCTGCCGGGCATGGGCGGGGTGGAGGGGATCCAGCGGTTGCTGAAAATTGCGCCCGATGTCACCGTGATTGTGCTGACCATGTTCAAGGACAAGGAAAAGGTCCTTCAGTCGTTGGATGCCGGAGCGGCGGGCTACCTGTTGAAAACCTCCTCGGCCGAGGAAATCATCAACGGCTTGAGGCAGGTTTTCCTCGGGGGTGCGGCGCTGAGTCCGGCGGTGGCCAAAATCGTGCTCGAGGAGATGCGCAAGCCTTCCCCCGCGGATAAGGTCGAGTTGACCGCCCGCGAGATCGAGGTGCTCGAATTGCTCGCCCAGGATTGTTCCGTGCAGGATATCGCCACGGCGCTCGGCGTTGCCCGGCGCACCGCCAAATTCCACCTCACCAACATCTACGGCAAGCTCCACGTCCAGTCGCAATCCGGCGCCGTCGGTAAAGCGCTGCGCGCCGGCATTATCTGACGCCCTTGCGATTGGCCCTGATGGGACGTGCCCGGACAGCGGGAAATGGCTCGTTTTCTGCGATTACCTGTACCTATGGACAGTAGACGGGAGTCGATTGTTTACGGTATCTTATCCGTTGACTCGAAGTCTACCCGTGCCATTGGCCATGGGGGTGGGCGAAAGAAAAACGGACGCTCCAGCTTGCTGGGTGCCGGTTATTTTACCAACAAAAGGAGAAGAGCGTGATTAATAGAACAATGATGTTTGCTGCGGCGTGCGCAGCGTTGTTTGTTGGAGCCGTATCCCACGGCTCGTTGGTTTGGACCGGGAACGGGGACGCGATCTCCCTCTATCAGGAAGCCAACTGGCTGGATGATACCGGAAGCGTTCCGGCAAACGGCACCATTGATGGCGGCTCGGCGGTGAGTGCGGATACCGGGGTTGCGAAATTGATTGAGATCTCATCGGGATTCGGCCAACCGTCCGCGGCTGGGTCGTTCTTTAATATTGGCAACAACAGCCTAACGGTATCCGGCGGGAAAAGCCTCATCATGACAGCAACGGGTGGCAACGACGGCAGCGTGATTTCGTCGTGGCAGGGATCCGATCAGGTGTTGACGGTTTCGGGCGGAGCAACGCTGAGCGGCGTGGATGCCAGAAACTTTACCACGGTGACGGTCGACGGCGGAACGATTGCGCTGACGGGGAAATTCTCGGGAGCTGCTGCCAGCTACACCGATGGGGTTTCGATTTCCAACGGCGGTTCGGTGACGGCGGACTATTTCGGGCTTGTTTTTGACGAAGCCATCACGGTTGACGGCACCAGCTCGCTGGAGGTGACGACGACTTCGGCCGCTCCCTTCAGTAGCGTCGATTTGGCTTTGGGCGCTAAGCTGACGTTGTCCTCTCTTGAATATTTCACAACGCATGGGGCGAGAATCTTTGTGGATGGGGTTTCCTATGCCGACGACAGTTCCATTCTTTCCTTCGATGGCACTACGGTCACCGCGATTCCGGAACCGGCTGTGCTTGGATTGGTGGTCGCGTTCGGCGGTGCCATACTTTGGGGACGCCGTTTTTTCATGGCCTAGCGGGTTTTCCGCTGGCACATTGCGAAGCCGCCCATTCCCGGGCGGCTTTTGGTTTTCCGTCCAGCGCGGTGCCGGGGCGGATGAAGGAATGTTTAGGAGAATGGAAGTGGATATTCGAATGTTGATGTTGGCGGCGGTCGTTTTCGCGGCGGCCGCTCCGGTGCCGGCGGCGTTGACCTGGACGGGGGCGGGCGATGCGGTCTCGCTTTACAAGGAAGCGAACTGGCTCGACGATTCCGGCTCGGTCCCGTCGGGCGGTTCAATCGATGCCAACACCGAACTTACGGCCGATACGGGCGGGCGGATCGAGATTACCTCGGGGTCGGGGAAGCCCAGCAACTTCAACGGCGATTTCATGCTGGCATCCGGCGACGACCTGCTGGTGGCGAACGCGAAGGTGCTTGCCGGCAACGACCAGGTGGTTGGGGGCGGTGCGGGATCGGTCATGACCATTTCCGGTTCGGGATCGTGGCTGGGCGTCTATTCCGTATCGGGATTCGATTCGATCGTTGTCGAAGACGGCGGCCGCATCGAGCTGAAGGAGAGTTCGGGCATCACCATGTACGAGGCCGGTTCCACCTTGCAGGTCGCGGACGGCAGTTCCGCCGAATTTGAATTCATCCTCAAAGCCGTCGTTTCGGTGGATGGCACGAGTTCGCTGACGCTCAACGGTACGGGGATCCCGATCAACGCCTCCGAGGTCCATTTGGCGTTCGGCGCACAACTGGCGCTCCACAGCCTGGCCGAATTCACGGAACAGGGCGCGAAGATTTTCGTGGACGGGGTTTCGTTTGCCGACGATCCGACCCTTCTTTCTTTTTCCGGCACGGACCCCGTTACCGGCACGGCGACCTCCAACGGGGTGCCGTACATCGCCTCGTTCGACGCGAGTCCGGACGCTTTCAGCATGTCCGGCGACGTTGAGTTGGCTTGGGAAACGGTTGCGGCCGGCCATCTGGAAATCAGTGACGGCGCCGGCGTGGTCACCTCGCTTGTGGCTTCGGCCGACGGGCAGGCTTCGCTCGATTCCGGCCGCGTCTTGATCGGCAATGTCGGCACCTCCACCATCTACACGCTTTCGGTCACCACGGCGGAAGATGGCTCCGGGGAGGCCGGCACGATGGATGCGACCGTAACGGTGATCGTGCCGGACGCGGGCACCGATACCGATCGGGATGGCCTGCCGGATCTCGACGAGCTCAGCCGCTATTCCACCGACGCGAACCAACGCGACAGCGACGGCGACGGTACGCCGGACGGCCTCGAAGTCGAGCGGGGGCTCGATCCCAACGATCCGGATGAATATCTGGAGCGACCGAACATTCTCTTTTTCTTCGTCGACGATCTGGGCTATGGCGACCTCGGCTGTTTCTGGCAGGACCAGCGCTCGGGCTCCCAAAAATTCGACACGCCCAACATCGACGCGATCGCGGCGGGCGGCGCCAAGCTGACCCACCACTATGTCGCCGCGGCGGTTTGCGCGCCCACCCGTTCGTCGCTGCTGCAGGGCCGCCACCAGGGGCATGCCACGGTGCGCGACAACAACTTCGACAAGGCCATCGCCGACAACCACACCATCGCCGACCTGCTGCGCCGGGCGGGCTACCGCACGGTGCACGTCGGCAAGAACGGCGTGGCCGGCGGCGAGAGCAGCGTCGCGCTGACCGGCACCGGATCGAAAAATCTGGAGGCCCACCCCATGAAGCGGGGGTTCGACGAGTTTTTCGGCTACCTGTTCCACGCGGACGGGCATGAGCATTACCCGCAGAACGGCGGCACCTCGAAGACGGCGCACATCTACAACGGCTACGAGAAGACCACCAATGCCTCGCTCGATCTCTACACCACCGATGCCTGGACCGCCTATGCCAAGAAGGCCATCACCGAAGAGGTGCAGGATGGCGACCACCAGCCCTTCTTCCTCTATCTGGCCTACGACACGCCGCACTTCAAGATGCAGCGTCCCGCCGTGGCCTATCCCGCGGGCGGCGGCCTCTCCGGCGGCATCCAGTGGACCACCGAAACCGACGCCGACGGCTTGGTACGCTATGCCTCGACCGCCGACGGAACCGGCACGGAGGACGCCTACAACCATCCCGACAACGATCCGGATTGGCCGACCTCGAACCAACAGCACGTCGGCATGATCCGCCGCATCGACAACTCCATGGCCGATCTCATGCAGCTGCTGGTCGATCTGGGGATCGACGACCATACGCTCGTCGTCTTTTCCTCCGACAACGGGCCGCACAACGAGGGGAACGATCCGCGCTATTTCGGCTCTTTCGCCAACATGGAAGGCACCAAGCGCGATCTGCTGGAAGCGGGCATCCGCGTGCCCACCATCGTCAACTGGCCCGGGATGATCGACGGCGCCACCGGCGATGAAGGCAACATTCGCGAAATCGACTATCCCTGCGCGATCTGGGATTGGATGCCGACCTTCGCCGAAATCGCGGGGATTGCGGCGCCGGCCTGGTGCGACGGCGTTTCGATTCTGCCGACGCTGACGGGCGCCGGAACCCAGCGGGACAAGGGCTATCTCTATTTCGAGTATTACCACAACAGCGCCACCTCCGGCTGGAACTCCTATTTCCCGAACCATGCCGGCGAACGCCGCGACCAGATGCAGTGCGTGCGCATCGGCGACTATATGGGCCTCCGCACCGACATCGAGGACAACGGCTACGACTTCCGCATCTACGACGTCGTCAACGATCCGGGGCAGGGGACCGATCTGGCCGCGTCGTTGCCGGAGCTGCATCAACAAATGAAGGACATCGCGTTGCAGGGGCGCCGGGCCGAAAGCACCGCCACCCGTCCATACGACGATGCGAGTGTGCCGGATGCTTCCCGCAGCGTGCAGCCCGGCCTGGACTATTCCTGCCACGAAGGCATCTGGTCGTTCGTGCCCGAGTTCCGCGATCTTCCCGCCGTCGCCTCCGGCAGCGTGCCGAACCTCGATCTCGCGGTGCGCTCGCGCGACGACCACGTCGGAATTCTGTTCAGCGGATACCTTCAAATTCCCGCCGCCGGGACCTATACCTTCCATCTGACGTCCGACAGCGGGGCGAACCTGTTCCTCCACGACGCCCATGTGATCGACGACGATTTCAACCACGACGGAACGGAGCAGTCCGGATCGATCAATCTGGAAGCGGGGCTTCATCCGTTCCGCCTCTATTACCGCCATGGCGGCGCCTCGGCGCACGCGCTCGGTCTGGACTGGGAGGGGCCGGATTTCGATCGCCAGGCGATTGCGGATACCAGCTTCTACCGCTTGCCGGAAATCCATTTGGCCATGGCCTATTCCGCAACCGGGGGGCTGACCTTCACCTGGAACAGCACCACCGGCCAAACCTACCGGATACGCGGGAGCGAGTCGCTTTTGAGCCCGGTTTCCGCGTGGTCGAATCTGTTCGAGTCGATTTCCACCACGGCGCCCACCAATACCCTCGGCATCGGGTGGCCTGCCGACAACCAGCACTTCTTTAGGGTGGAAGAGGAGTAGATCCGGGGCCCTTTTCGGCTCCGGACCTGTCCATAAGGGCAGTAGACAGGCGGCGTTTTTTCTTCAATTATTTATCGTTATTTGGCTTGGGTCCACGCCCGCTACCTTTGTAGGGTATTGGCTCGGCCATTGATTCACAGCAACGCGGAAACCCAATAGGAGGAAAGAGATGAAAAAAATCATTGGAACAAGTTTAATCGCCCTGTTTGCATTGGGCGGTGCCCAGGCCACGGTGGTGAATATTGATTTAACCACCAACACGAGCCGGGGCCCAACGGCCAATAAGTTGCCGGGGGTCGTTGGTATCGCCAGCGATGTGACGTGGAATCCGGTGGGGTCCAAGGATCTTTACGCCAATCTGGTGGCGGAAGACGGGTCGGGGACCGGGGCCAGTTTCCAAATTACCGGCGAAGGGGGGGTCTCTTTCGGCAGCACTGCCGGCTCGGCGACGAGCTTCTTCAACACCCAGGCTTTTCTGAGTGGTTCCGGAGAACCGGGGCCGGCTGCCACCAATAGTTTCACGATCGGGGGGATGACCGGTTCCACGGTCGATCTCTATTTCTACGCCACATGGGAATATATCGATGCGGGCTCCGAATTCCGCGTGAGCGGCGACGGCGGAAGCAGCTGGACGGAATGGCAACTTTGCAGCGGCGTTCCCAGCGAAGATGATGCCGGGTTCACCAACGGCCAAAGCTATGTCGTGTTCAGCGGCGTGGACGTGCACACCGATGGCACCGTATTGGGCGAGTGGCAGACCACCACCAACGGCGCAAGTATCGCCAACCGCGGCGTATTCAGCGCGGTTCAGGTCGTGGGCGAGTTCGACGATCCGGCCGCGCCCGAATTCACCGAAGACCCGTTCAGCATGCCCTACGCCGAAGCCGGGGTTGCCTACACCAATTCGATTGCCGGCACGGCCACGGGGTCGGGCTTGGAATACAGTCTGCTGACCACCGGAACCTGGCTGAGCATGGCCACCGACGGAACCATCACCGGAACGCCGGCCGAGAGCGATATCGGCATCAACACCTTCTCGGTGCAGGTGACGGACGAATTGGCCCGTTCGGTCAGTGCCACGATGACCATCGAAGTTAAGGAACTGCTCGTTCCGGCCTGGGAGTTCAATTTTGAAGGCACGGGTACTTCCGATGCCGCCGGTTCCCGCCGTTACACCGCGTTCGGTGTTGCTAAAGATGGGCTGGGCGACGGAAACGTGTTTTACGTGAATAGCAATACCGGCTCGAGCAATCCCGGACCGGGCTTCTTCTATATCCCGACGGGTCTGGCCTGGGAGCCCAATACCCTGTATACGATCGACTTTCTGATGTGCGACCGGGGTGATACGGCCGATGGCGCCATCGCCGAATACGGTCTGTTTGCCGGGCTGCCGGCGGATGACGTCGGCGCGGGGCAGGGTTATATTCCGGTAACGGGAACCGTCAGTCCTTGGATTGCCAGCAGCAATGCTTCGCTGGGCGTCGAAGGCCAGGTCACCTATGTTGATCTTGGGGGTACTTCCGGTACGGTCCACGCGAACGAGAAAGCCAGCGTGGTGACGGGATCCACCGCATCCGATACGGCCTTTTCGTTCACCACCCCGAACGATGTTTCGGGACTGGGCGAAATGGTCTTCTTCATCCGTTCCGGCGATGACGGGTTGCCAAACGGAGGTCGCATCCATGCGGATGAACTGAAGATCTATGCCACGCCGGCGATCGAGACCCCCGATACGCCGGAGCTGACCATCACGGCCGGCGCGGGCGCCGTCACCGTTTCGGCCGGCAACCTTTCCGCAGAGGCCTACGTGGTCAACTACCTGCAGTATAAGGAAAACCTGGCGATCGGCGACACGTGGAATAATCTCTATTCCGTAACCGGCGTCACCGAAACCAATTGGACGATCGCCGTTTCGAATTCGCCGGTCTTCTACCGCATCGAAGCCGCCTATTAATCAAACAACGACCGTGACATTGCAACGCCACCCGGAAATACTGGGTGGCGTTTTCTATTTTTCATGAGGAATACCATGCACGGAACGATCTACGCATTACTGCTCTCCCTTCTCTTTTCAATGGTCGCTAGGGCCGATTCGACCGCCGACTTCATGGTCGCCGCGCGGCAGGCGCACGGCGCTTTGGGTGAAAGGGCCGCGGCCTTTTTGGTCGAACACATGCCGGCGGCCGACCGGGCGCAGTTGAGTGCGGACTTCCTGCTCGAAAATCTGGAGCTGGCCCTCAAGGCCCGCGAAACCTTCCCGTGGGCAAAGGCCGTGCCGGAGGAGATCTTCTTCAACGACGTGCTGCCCTATGCCGTGCTCGACGAAACCCGCGAGGCCTGGCGGGCGGACTATCTTGAAACGGCATCGGCCATCGTGCGCGACGCGAAAACGGCGACCGAGGCGGCACAGCTGCTCAACCGCGATTTCTTCGATGCCATCAACGTCCACTACAGCCGAAAGCGCAAGCGCCCCAACCAAAGCCCGAACGAGTCGGCCGAACTGGGCAAGGCATCCTGCACCGGGCTGTCGATCATTCTGGTCGATGCCTGCCGGGCCGTCGGCATCCCCGCGCGGGTGGCGGGCACCCCGTTGTGGA
The DNA here is from genome assembly GCF_041622395.1 of Pontiella sp. NCBI lineage: Bacteria > Pseudomonadati > Kiritimatiellota > Kiritimatiellia > Kiritimatiellales > Pontiellaceae > Pontiella > Pontiella sp. The sequence goes on from NZ_JBFJYW010000021.1 coordinate 14,293, forward strand.
CCAACAAGCGCGGCAACCATACCTGGGTCGAAATCCGCGACGGCGATTGGCATTTTATGGGGGCCGATGAATACAACGCCGAGGGCGTCGACCGCGGCTGGTTCGTCGGCGCGGCCTCCAAGGCCCAGGCGGACAGTTTTGCGCACGCCATCTACGCGACCTCGTGGAAAAAGACGGATCTGTACTTTCCGATGGTGTGGGCGCAGCACGACCATTCCGTTCCGGGCCTCAACGTCACCGATCGCTACGCGTCGCCGTCCGAAAAGAATGCGCACGAACTCGGCGTCCGTCTCTTCGATGAGCAGGGCGAGCGGATCATGGCCGAGGGGGCGTTGATCTCGCCCGAAGGATCCGTTCTGGCCACCTTCGAGACGCGCGGCAACCGCGCCGATCTGAACGATGTTCCCCGCATTAAGGTGGAGCCGGGAAAAACCTACCGGCTGCGTTTCGGCGATCGGCAGACCGCGCCGTTTGTTGCCGAGCCGGGCATTTCGACCCTGGATGTGAAACGGGCGGAGCTGGAATGGATCAATGACCGCAAAGACGCGAAGATGCAAGGTAAGCATGATTCCAAATCTTCGGATCTTCGCGTCTTTGCGGTCAACAACACCGCAAGCCAAGAACTCGTTCAAAAGCTCTTCAACGAATTGGTGGAGGCCTCCCGCGCCGAGCGGCAGGCGGAGCTGGAGCAGCAGGAGATCGCGTTCGACGGTAAAACCCTGCGGTGGCTGGAAAAGACCTATGGCGAAGCGCCGGCTGACGGGCGCAGTCTTTGGATTTCGATGCATGGCGGCGGCGGGGCGCCCACCGCGTTGAACGACAAGCAGTGGAAGAACCAGATCAACCTGTATCAACCCGCAGAGGGGATCTATATCGCGCCGCGCGCGCCGACCGACACCTGGAACCTGTGGCAGCAGAGTCACATCGACCACCTATTTGCGCGGTTGATCGAAAACCACGTCGCGTTGCGCGGCGTCAACCCGAACAAGGTTTACCTGATGGGCTATTCCGCCGGGGGCGACGGCGTCTGGCAGCTGGCGCCGCGCATGGCCGATCGCTTTGCCGCCGCATCGATGATGGCGGGGCATCCGGGCGACATGTCGTTGCTGGGGTTGTACAATCTGCCGTTTGCCATTTACATGGGCGGGAACGACAGTGCGTATAAACGAAACCTGCACGCGGCGGAAAAGGGCCAGGCGCTCGACGAGCTGCAACGCCAGAACCCGGAAGGCTATATCCACCGCGTCCGCATCTACGAAGGCCTCGGCCATTGGATGCAGCATAACGATCGCGAAGCGGTGCCGTGGATGGCCGGCTTTGCGCGCAATCCCTGGCCGAAGAAGATCGTCTGGGTTCAGGACAACATCCTGCACGACCGTTTCTATTGGCTCAAAATTCCAGAAAATGCCGCGGTAAAAGGGGCCAAGATCGTTGCCGAAGTCGATGGCCAAATCCTCCGGCTCGAAGGCGACGTGCCGAACGGAACGCGCGTCCGGCTCTCCGAGCAACTTCTCGACCTGGATCAACCCGTGCGCCTGTCGGTGAACGGAACAGAGGTGTTCAACGGTCCGGTGAACCGCGACCGGGCGGTTATGGAAGCCTCCCTGCGGGAACGTCTCGATCCCGCCGCGGCGGCTCCCGCCGAAATCGTCGTGGAGTTTTAAAGACGTAATCCTAACCCGGCGTAGCCGGAACCAAATTCAACCGCCCGCTCTAGGTCGCGGCCGCAGAGGGCTGTAAGTGCGCTGCTTCTCTGTGCCTCTGTGGACTCTGTGGAAAAAAAATCCGTCGTAAACAGGATGGGATTTGAATAGAGAGGGACTAAATCCGGGAATGGAACCCCCTGATGAACTCGGATGGACACGGATACTCAATTATCGATTCGGCAGATAACTGTCCGGATTATTGCCACGAGAGAACGCAAGGACACCAAAAATTCATTCCACAGGCTTTTGGGTGCTTTTTGTGATCTTTGCGCTCTTTTGTGGCTAACGATCTCCCGCATGGAATTCACAATATTTAACCGCCGGAACAATAGCTGTGGAGTTTGTCCCGCTCACCCGCCGGAGTAAGAGCCTCTTCTGCATATCCTGTTCATGTATCTGAGTTCTCATCTGTGGTTCATGTACTTTCCTGGGTTACTGGCTTGGTTCCACATCCGCAAAAGCACGCTCACCGTTCCTTCCTCGAAAGGGCTTCTTCGTAGCCCCATCGTAGCGCGTACCAGCGAAGAGGGGGGGTGCTTTCGGGGAAGCATGACCGCCTTGCAGCTCCTTTGCTCAGACGAAAATCCGTGAAGACTTACCGAACCGGCGGCGGGATCGGTGGGCGTACCCACGCGGCTTTATACGCGGATCGGTGCAAAATGATGAAATAAGCGTTCTGACCCTGCCGGTTCGCCGGAGGGAAACGACCGGGGCGCGGAGGAGTGCTTTGTGTTTCAAAAAAGGAGCAAAACCTCGGTCAGGCAACATTAATGTTACATAAGATTCGGTGGCGGTTGGGCGGTTCGGTCTTGTAAGTGGTACGCAAGCAGGATGAAGCAACGACCGAAGTCCGATGGCACACCTTTTGCAACAGGTACCTATCTATGAAATCGGCCCTATCGACCGCTCAATAAGCCCACGCATCCGCGCCGTACACAGGCATGCATGATTTATACAATTCATGACCTTGGATGTGTGCTAATTGTAATTCACAATCAAAAAAGAAGTTAATAATAGTGGTGCGGTTTGATGTTTGGAGGGGTCGTTTAGTCTGTTTTTTTTAGGCGGGAATTCTTTATGGAATCCCGGGGATGGCAAAATAACGAAGTTGCAATGAAGCAAGTTGTGATGATTCGAACCGAATCAGCACGAAAAGGAGAAAGAAGATGAAGAAAATCAGTATATTGATCATGGGGTTGCTTGTAGGTTTTATGGGCGTTCAGACCCAGGCGAGCACCGTCTACGAGGGGTTCGATTATGCCGATGGGACAAATGTCTGGGGGCAGGCCGGTGGCGAGGGCTGGGAAGGAGTTTGGGTCGGTACGGACACCGACGCAGCGGGGCGCGGGATTCCCGAAGTGGGGACCGGGCTCACCTTCACCAACTTGACGGTAACCGGCGGAGCCTATGTCCGCCCCCAACGATATGGCGTGGCCCAGTCGAGCCGCACGATTTCGACCGCATCGCAGGCCGCGTTAACCGCAGACAATACGACCATTTGGTTCAGTGTTCTGATGAAACCAAACGCGGGGGGAAGTACGGGAGGTTTTGCGGCCAATTCGCATGGGACGATTGTGTTGGGAGATACCGCGTTTATCGACTCGGTTAATCCCGGCCTCATTCCTCCGACAATTGGTGCAAACGGAAATGCCTTGGGCGTGGGGTTTGACGGCGACGGCGCATCTTCCGATAACATCGGACTCCAGGGAGTCATTTATACCAATGGTGTAACGGTTGCAGGCTCTGCCGAGAGGATTTTGGTCGGCGATAATACGGTAATGGTGGTCGGTAAAATCGATTGGGCCGCAGATGGCACGGATGACGTCCTGAGCCTGTACAATATTTCTGATCCGTTGGCGGAGTTGCCGGAGCCTTTTACCACGATGTCGAACGATTGGAATCAGGCCACCTTCAACCTGGTCGCTATTGGATCAGGCCAAACCGAGATGTTTGACGAAATTCGGTTTGGCACGTCGCTTTCTGCCGTGGGCGTGGGTGGGGTCACCGTGGACGCGGCGGTGCTCTCGATCGACTACGCGGCGGGCTTTGTTACGGTGGGCGCAACCAATCTCACGGCCGGCACCATCAACTATCTGCAGTCTTCGACCGATTTGGTGGCCGGCTCCTGGAGCAACCTGTATTCCGTCAGCGGAGTCACCGAAACCAATTGGACGATCTCCACGGAAGATACACCGGTCTTCTTCCGCGTCGAATCCGGGGAATAAGGATTAACCCGGCGTAAGGTTGCATAAAAACCCGGCTCCCATCGGAGCCGGGTTTTTTGATTCGGTAACACGATGTGCCCAAGGGCGGGCCGACGCGGTGCGCCCGCCAGACGTGGGTTCGAACGTTCACGTGGAGGGGGCGGGGCCGATGGTGCCGCCGGGGATGAAGTCCGCCGGGAGGAAGGTTTGCCGCGTATTGCGTTGTCCTTTGTGCACGGACGCAACCCAGCGCGCAACATGGCGGGCAATGGGGCGGGTGTCCATGTGGATATGCGCGACGGACGGTTCGCACCATGCCAGGGAGGGGTCCGAATAGGAACAAATCAACGAAAGATCCGCCGGTACCCGGATTCCGCGTTGGAGCAAGAACTGTTGTGTTGCGGAGAAGAGGATCTCTTCGTCGATAATCAGCGCGGTGGGCGGGGTGATCTGGAAGAGCGAGGCCAATCTATCATGGAAACCTTCCCGACTCTCTTCCCAGTCCGGAAGGTTGTAGTTGGACGTCGGAATGTCGTGGGCTTCCAGTTCATCGAGGAAAGCCCGAACACTTGGGCCGGGTTTGGGACGCCGCTGCGTTTTTCTCACCAGTAGCACGATGCGCCGATGGCCGAGGTCGATGAGCCGGCGGGTGGCGGCGGAAAATGCCGATTGCTTGTCAAAGCCCACTCCCGCCATCGGCAGGCCGGCAGGGCGACCGAAACGGGCGAAGGCGGGTTCCGGACGGGCGCTGAACCACGCAAGCACTTGGGGCGAGCCGGCGCATATTATCCAGGCATCGGCTGCGGTGTGTTCGACGAGCTGGCTGATTCGCTTCACATCCATTTTGAGCTCGGTCAGCGTTTTGGCGGGGGAAACGACGCTATGGCCCGCTTCCTCCAGCGTGTGGTGGAGTTCGACGATGTGATGCAAATTGTGGTCGGAAATCTTTTCGTGGAGCAGGATCGCCACCCGTAATCCCGGTTGGGTTGCGTTGACGCTTGTCATAACGATCTCGCGTTGGCGTCCCGGTCCTTGGCCTTTCAATAGCCCCGCGTGTTCAAGCAGTCCCAACGCACTCTTGATGGTCTTGTGGTTGACCCCAAGCTCCTTTGCCAGCCGGTGTGCTCCCGGCAAGTTTCCGCTCCAATGACCTCGGAGCAGCAACTCTCGAAGATGGGCCGCCGCCTGCTCGGAGGCGGACAAAATGCGTAATTGCGGCATAAACGGAACTAGACCCTAATGGGGCTAGGTTGTCCACCCTGAAACCCGTTGACTTTTATTGGGGCGGGGAGGATGGTGATATGCATGAAAATGTAATAGGTCGGGGCTGGGGTGTGCAGAAATGTAGGGTTTCTTCAGTGAGTGTGTGGGGCCGGGAAACTCGGGGGAGAAAATCGATCTTATTCAAGCGCTGTCGTACTGAACGGAACGCGGATGGCGGTACCGGTGGCGCGTTTGCCCGTTTGAATGTGACCGGAAAATCGATTCCAAAGGGAGTTGGAAAAGAACGGTTTTCCAATGAAGCAGGGTGTGCGGGTTCAATCTGAGCCAGCACGAAAAAGGAGAAAAGGGATGAAGGAAATCAGTATATTGGCCATGGGGTTGCTCTTAGGTTTTATGGGCGTCCAGGCTCAGGCGAGCACCGTCTACGAGGGGTTTGCCTACACCTCGGAGTCGGTGATTCCCGGGCAAGGAGGAACATCGAATGGCTGGAATGGCGCGTGGACGGATGTCGGTACCGGTAGTTCCAATCCGTTTGAGGTAATCAGTGGGCAGACGTTTGGCGCGCTGGAGGAAACCGGCGGGGCGGCGCAACGGCCGGACAGAGGGGGTAAAACCGCTATGTACCGCGAGATCTCCTCCGAGTCGCAAAGCGCGTTGACGGCGGATGGATCGACAGTCTGGTTTAGTGTGTTGATGAACTCAGCAATTTCGGATGTATACACGGTTTCGGGAGCCATTTGCGGGACGATTGCCTTTGGCGACGCGTCGCTTGAAGCGAACACCGCAAACAACATTCCAACAATTTCAGCGGGAGGAAACGCGGTGGGCGTGGGGTTTAATGGTCTTAGTTTGGCTGGCTATACCAATTGTGTGTTGCAGGGGGTTTGCTACACCAACGGGACGGCCATACAAAATGACGCTGAACGCATCACCGTTGGGGTTGATAATCTGTTGATGGTTGTGGGCAAGATCGAATGGGCCGCAACTGGATCCAACGACACGGTGACGCTCTATAACGTTTCGGATCCAACGGCTGAGTTGACGGAGGA
>NZ_JBFJYW010000022.1:0-20157 GCF_041622395.1 Pontiella sp.
TCGGGGCCGGCGGCGGCGCGGAACTTGTCCATCATGTCGAAGGCGGACTCGTTGCAGTAGAAGAAAGGAGCCTGGAAGCGCGCGCCTCCGCCCGCTTCGAAGTGGGTCTGTCCCGCTTCCACGCAGGCCTTGACGGCGGGCAGGAAGTCTTCGGTCAATACGCGAGCGCCGTATACGGACTGGAAGCCGTCGCGGAACGCAGTGTTCATGATATGAATTGTTTTTTTAGCCACGATTTATCTCCTAGTTATTAAATAAAATTGGTTATCCGCGTTTGGCACGAATGGCCGCGAGCGCGACCGCGATTTCTGCCGACGGATCGACCGCCGCCGTCGCCTTTTTGGGAGCCGCTGCCGGCGCTTCCGGGAAGAGGTGAGCGAATTTTCTGAAGAATGCCGCCGAACCATTCATGGCTTGGATCATCAGAACGAGGAAGGCAAATACGGTAGCCATACCGATTACCATCAGGGTTACGCCTTGCATTAGAAGTTCCATCTTTTCGATCTCCTTGATTTTGGTAAAATGAGCGGCATGTATATTGAATTTGCTATGGCATGCCTAGCGTAAAAAGGCGATTTTATTAGTGTTTTCCTAATAGCATCCCGTCTAAACAGTGGAAAAATATCGAATGGAATTCAACATTGAATGGCATGACCGGCTCGGGTCGACAAACGCATGCTTGAAGGAGCGTTTATTACAGGGTTTTGAAATCCCCAGCGGATTGATCATTGCGGCGCGGGAGCAAACCGCTGGGCGGGGCCGTTCCGATCGGCGGTGGCTCAGCGCGCCCGACACCAATTTGTGCTGCTCCATATATATAGGAACGGCGGCGGAATTAAGAGCCGTCCCCTCCCTCACCATGGCCGTCGCGCTCGCCGTTGCCGAGTTGCTCAACGCATTGGATATCGCCGCCGCCCCCAAATGGCCGAACGATGTGCTCGTCGGCGAAAAGAAGATTTGCGGCATTCTATCCGAGCGGGTGGAGCACCGGGGAAACGCCGGCATCGTTGTCGGCATCGGGCTGAATGTGAACATGACCTCGGAGGAGGCGGCGGCGATCGACCGTCCCGCCACTTCGATGCTGATCGAAGGCGGTCAGGCGCACGAGCCCGCCAGCGTGCTCGAAGCGCTGTTTCCCCGGCTCGACCACTGGATCGGCGCGTGGCAAAGCGGCGGCTTTTCGGCCCTGCGCGAAACGTGGACGCAAAAGGCGGGGCCGATCGGCAAACCGCTCTGCGTCCACGACGGCAGTATAAAAAAGAGCGGCACCCTAGCCGGGTTCGGCGACCACGGCGAACTACTGCTCCAAACCGAATGCGGACTGGAAACCATCTGGTCGGGAGACGTTTCATGACAAATCTTTTTTTCACCACGGAGCAACGGACGCCCGGAGAACCCAAAAAGCGCGGCGGCGCTGTGCCTTCGGCGACAAGCGACGCGCGGAGCATAAGCAAGGTGAAGCTCAACCGGGTGGTTATGAATTCATTTTGCGCGTTCGTTGCCGTGGCTTTGCTGAGCGGGTGCGCGACGAGCGGGAAGCGGTACCGGATTCCGAAAAACCAGCAACCCGAAGTCGTAAACATGGAAACGACGGGCTACTGCAAGTGCGGCAAATGCTGCGGCTGGAAGCGCAACTGGAAGTTCGAGCCCGTCGTCGCCTACGGCCCCAAAAAGGGCGAACCCAAGGCCGTCGGGGTCACCGCCGCGGGAACCAAGGCGGACTGGGGCACGATCGCCGCCGACACGCGCTACTATCCCTTCGGCACCATCATGTATATCCCGGACTATGGCTGGGGCCGGGTCGAGGACATCGGCGGCGCCATCAAGGGCATGCACATCGACCTCTTCTTCCCCTCCCACAAGAAGGCCCTCCACTGGGGACGCCAACGCAAACAGGTTCAAGTCTGGAAACCGAATTAGGACCATCCAGCCATTGCGGCAACGGATCAGGGGGCCTTGAAATCTCAAAAAAAAACATGCGGCGGCTTCAGCGATGCGCTAGGGTTTCCGCAACTATCAAGGAGAACAACATGAAACGAACACTGGTTTTTATGCTCGCAGCAACCGCAATCTCGGCGAACGCCGGATTGCTCGACAAAGACGAAAACGGCAACTTTGCCGCCATGGCCGACCTTTCGGAAAAGGCCGACGCCGCAAAGGTCAGCGCTTCGAACGAATGGGCGAAGGCCAGCGCAATTTCCAAGGAGACCTACGCCAAGGCGATCGAGGAAACCAAAAAGGCCATGGCCATGCTCAACGTCAAGGCCGAGGACGTGCAGGCCAACCTCGGCCTCTCGGCTGCGGATCTGAAGGCGCAACTGGAAAACTTCAAGGCGGAAAAGCTGCTCGCCTATGCCGGGGAATACCAGAAGTTGCTGGAAACCACCAAAACCAAGGTGGCCGACTACGGCGCGCAGGTGAAGGAACTGAAGTGGACGCAAAAGTTCACCGCCAAGGGCCGGGCGCTCAAGGGACAGCTCAAGGACTACCAGGCGCAGCTCGACACCCTGAGCTCCCAATACGGGGTCTACATCGACAAGCTCAAGGCCATGGGCATCAACCTCTCCGACTACGGGCTGGAGAAGGACGCCGAGTAAAGCCGACGGGCATCCGGCATGAGGCAACAGGGCAACCTGTTGCCTTTTTTTGTCTCAGCCTCCGATAACGCGGAATGCATCGGGAGCTTGCGCGGCAACACAAAACGCGCCCACCCGGCGGGGCAGACGCGTTTGGCTTTCCTATCATCCGACCAATGGTCATTTAAGATAGATGTCGCCTTCGACCGATTGATAGTCACCGGGAATCGTTCCGGTCATCCTCAAGGTGCCGACCGAAGAATCATAGGCTTCGATAACAATGCTGTTGCCAGAGATGGTCATCGACATGCCGGAGCCCAAATCATAGTAGCCATCTTCCAAGTCGCTAAGATCTCCGGGCATTTCGAATGACACCGACTCCGATTCACCGTCGATGCTCACAGTCAACTGCCAGGTTTCTTCGCTAACCTGGTACATGCTCCACGTACCGACCCAGTCGCCGTCTCCATCATCGTCACCGCCGCATCCCGACAACCCCACGAGGCAAAGTGCGCCGACCACCATAACCACCAGTTGCTTTGAGAGCTTCCACCATTCTGTTTTGAGCTTCATTCCCATCTCCTTGTATTTCTTGCCACCCTTGTTCCGTTCAATCCGGCATCCGAATCCCGGCCAACACCCATCGGCCGATGGAGCCGACATACTCCTCATTGCCCTTTTATAAAAGACTATTAACAAGAAAGTTTTAGATTCCAACTTCGACAAAAGGCGTTGCCGTCGGACGCAAGGAGGAAGTGGCGGTGGATTCGATTTCGTGGGTCGCGGATTGGCAACGCCGATGCCGGCCCGCAACCGACCGTTGATGGGGCACGGCGCTACAACCGTGTCGCCAGCGCATCCTCGGCTTCTTCCACCAAGGGGGCGCGGCGATCGAGCAGATCGATGCTTTTCCAGTGCCCGGAGCGGAAGCGCAGCATGAACCCCAGGCCGAGAATCAGGATGTAAAGCAGCGTCCAGATCCAGCTGACGTACACGTTGAGCTTCAGCACTTCGACAATCACAATCTGGCCCGTCACCAGGAATCCCCAGGCGACGGAGGATTGATAATACAACACGAAGTGCGTATCGCCGGCGCCCTTGAGCGCGCCGGACAAAATTAGGGCACATGCGTCGCCCACTCCCCAGACGGCGAGTATGGCGAGCAGAATGCGGACGACCCGGAGCAGCTCGTCGAACGGCACCGAGCCGGCGGCATTGCCCTCGAACACATTCACGTAGACCCCGGGAAACAGCAGGAACGAAAGGCCGACCAGCACAATGTAGCCGACGCCGATCTTGAGCGCGAGCCAGCCGACGCGCTCGGCATAGTCGGGCTGGTTGCGGCCCAGGTACTGCCCCACCAAAATGGAAGCGGCCATGCCCATGCCGATCATCGGCATGAAGGCGATCAGGTTGATGCTCAAGGCAATGTTGCTGGCGATGTGCGCGATCGGCCCCAACTTGCCAACGAGCAAAACGAACGCGGTGAACGCGCCCACGTCAAGAAACCAGTGCACGCCGGAAGGCAGGCCGAAGCGGATCATCCGCTTGAAAAGGCCGGGATCGAACCGCAGGTTTTTAAGCGTTTGGAATTCGGCGATGGCCGGTTTCGAGAAATAGAGTAGCGCGAAAATGAGCGGACTGATCCACGAGCCGATCACGGTGGCCCAGCCCGCCCCGGCGATGCCCATTTCGGGGCAGCCCCATTTGCCGAACACGAAGCAATAGTTCAACAGGATGTTCAGCCCGTTGGCGGCAATGTTGCAGGCCATGATGACGAAGGTCCTGCCGCGGCCGGAAAAGAAACTGCTCAAGGCGGAACTGAGCGTCATGCCGCCGCCGCACCAGATGATGATCTTGAAATATTGCTCCTCCAAGGCGAACACCTCGGGTCCGTGCCCGCTGAGGCGCAGGAACCACAGCCCGACGGGGGCCAGCGCGAGGATGCAGGGGATGGAAAGCAGGGCGAAGAGAATGCCTTGGGCGGTCGCCCGCGCGCACCCCTGCTTGTCGCCCGCGCCCCACATCTGCGCCACGAAGGTATTGGTGAACCCGGCCAGCGCCATGAAGCCGCACACCAGCGAGAAAAACAGAATGCCCGCCGGCAGCGACGCACGGAATTCCGCCTCGCCATACCACGAAAGAAAGAGACGATCGCAAAAATTCAAGACGGCAAACGTACCCGAGTTGATGATCAACGGCCAGGCGATCTTCAGCAGCTCGCGCCAGCCGCCAAAGGGGCGGGAATCTGGGGTGGGAAAATTCATAGGGCGCGCAATCTACGCCGGTTCCCCGCCCTATGGAAATCAAAAGCATGGCTCCATAAAGAAACCCACCAAAGCCGTTCCGGCCGGAATCCCGTTCCCGGCCCCGCCCGAACCCGGGCGGCGATGGTGCGCGGCACAGGACGGCAAACCGCTTTAATCTGCAAAAAAAGATCTGTCACATTTCGCGCGAATGTGCGAATAAGGGCATCTGTCCGATGCGTCCGCGCAACTCGGTGCGTTCGGAGCACGGCGCCCGTATGGAAAAGAAGCAACAACCCACAAGGAGCAGTAAGATGAAAAGAATAATGAGTATTGCCGCGATCGCCCTCATGATGGCCGGAAGCACCGCTCTTGCGTGCGACACCTGCGGGTGCCAGGCCAAGAAGACCGACAAAGCCAAAACCGAATGCGAAGCCTGCAAAAAGGAAGGCAAAGCCTGCAAGGCCTGCGAAGCCAAAAAGGCCGAAGCCGCAAAGAAAGCCGAATGCGCCAGCTGCGCCAAATAGATTGAGCCCGCCATGAAAAAAGCCTCTCCGCAACGGAGGGGCTTTTTTCGTTATGATGCAACGCGGACAGTCGCGCCCACCCCAAAACGCAATCGGAGCCAGGCGCTATTCCGCGTCCGGCGTTTTCCCGGTTTGTACCGCTTGGATCGCGGGCTGTTCCAGCAGGAAGGCGCGGCGCTTGGCCGCAAAGCCGAGGAGACCCTCGCCTTCGGGATCGAGGTCCACCTGCTTGCAGTAGGCTTCATAACTTTCGAGCTTGCGCGTATCGTCCCAAACCTCGGCATCGAGCAGTTGGTCATACTCGGCGATCATGGGGCCGAGCACGTCGGGATCGAGCCACTGCTCGGCGATCTCTTTCACGTACCGGAGGTATCGGGTGCGCAGCTCGGGAACCGCCAGCAGACGCGATGCGAGCGGACGGTCGGCGCGCTCGGCCGAAACCAGCGGATCCAGGGTGGTGCCGCCTTCGTCGTGGCCGCCCCCGCCGCCGGGTCGGCCGCCGCCCCCGAACGATATCGCCTCGTTCGGCCGGTCTTCGCCGTTGCCCAACGCCGGCATGTTTGCGAACGGCGGAGGCCCTCTGCGGCCGCCGCCCGGGCCGCCGCTCTCGTCCATGAGGGTTTCGTTGTAGTCGTAGGGCAGGATGTGGAACATGCCGTCGGGATGGAGATAAATCAGATAGTCGCTCGCCCGGGTCCAATAGCCGTCGCTGTTGACCAGCGCATTCTCCAGCGCGAGGAACCGCAGCACCCCGTCGAGATTCAGCATGGTGCCCAGCTCGGATTCCAGATGCTCGGGCTCGGCGGCATCCAGCGCTTGGCAGAGGAGGATCAGGCTAACCCACGCCCGCAGGTCCTCCTTGGATTTGAGTTCATAGATTTCCCGATAGACATCGAGCTCTTCCCCCATGTCGTTCAGGGAGCCGCGGGCGTTGGGGCTGCCCGGCACCTTCCAGCGGTAGCCCTTCTTGGTGTCGAAATGCTCCTTGAGAAAGGTTTTATCCTGCTGTTGCTGGTTGACGTAGATGCCCCAGCTTTCGCCGTTGACCACCACCCGCACCCAGTTGGACTGCGGCATGGGAAGATAGTTTTTGCCAATCTCGCGGGTCAGCACCGTGCGCATGAAGCTCGCATCGCCGTTGGCATTGAGCAAATTGAGGTTGCGGAATCCGTACAGCTTTTGCTTGGCGTCGGCCAGGTCCATCGTCAGCGCGAACGAGCGTTTCGAGCCCCGCTGCACCATGTCGTATGACGAGTTGCCGCGGAAGTTCACCCCGACGTTCGGATAGGTTCGGCCGTCCACGACGAGCGTCGCCGGCACCTTGACGTCGGTGTAGCGGAAAACCTCCAGTTCCTCTTCCCAATCGTCGTTTTCGAAGGTCAGGAAAAAGGTGCGGAGGATTCCGGTATCGTAGAGCCCAGCGTCCGGATAGATCTTCACATCGTCCGGCGTCAGGGCAAGCCCCGCTTCCGGAGTTGCCTGGGTGCCATCGGAACCACCCATGTTCGGCGGACCGCGGCGGCGCTGGGATCCCTGAGCACTTACCGCCTTCTTCAATGCCACCCGGGCCACGGCGCGCTCTTCGAGGTTGAGCCAGCCGTCGGCGTTGCGGTCATAGGTCGACACGATTTCTTGGGTCGGCCGCGAACCGGGCCCGCCCCCCCGACCACCGCCGCCCCTGCGGCCGCCTTCGGGCGGTTCCGGTCGCGACTGTTCCTGCGCGCCAAGCGGCAGCGGGCCCGCCAGCATCGCCAGCAGGCAGCCCCATCGTGCGGCCTTCAGCCACCCTTGGGCCGAGGGTTTGGATGTTCGTATCGTGGTCATTCTTCTTCCTTGGATTAGGGCGAACCGGGGTGAAGCCGCCGGACGCCCTCGACATATTTCGAGCAGCGGGAAATCCGGAACGGGAGCCGGTTGACGATGGCGGCGGCCTGCGGCGCATGGTCGGAAGCATATTTCAACTCCACGACCAGGGTTTGGACATCGCGGACCGGATGGCCCAGCGGGCGGGCGGTGTTGCGCGGATCGAAATACTGGAGCTTCGTGTCGAGCGTCAGCCGCACCAAGCCGTCGGCGCTGAGATAGTAGCGGCGCGCATAGCGGTTCACCAGACTCGGCCGCCGCAACTCCACCGCCGCCCGCACTGCGGCAGGCGCCTGCAAGGTGTTGAGCACGGAACGCAGGGCATCGGCATCCGCCGCGTGGTTCAACGCGAAGTCCGCCACCGGATAGCTCTCTTTGCGCCCCACCGCGCCGCGCTTGATTTTAAGCTCCAGGGTGGCGCGAGCGATTGGACCGTCCAACGCCCCATACCACCGGATCCGCGTCTTGCACCGCGAGGTGACCCCCTGCACGTGCTCGAAATAATCCGCGCGCCCCAGGGTGTCGAGATAAAGGTTGTTCACTTCGCGCGGCGGATAGACTTCGCGGAAGCCGGCCGGATGCATCCGGATCCGGAGCTCGACCGAGGCCGGATCGGTGCCGGGCGGAAGCATCTTGCGTTCATACCGCCATTCCGGTTCTGAAAGTTTCTCACGCATTTTGCTCATCCAGACAGGATATTTCGATATCGGCGCAGCGCGCCCGCAAACCTACGGCGGCTTCCTGAAGCTGTTCGGGGCGGTCCATCTTCACCTGATAGGACGCACAAAGCCGGTGGGGGCCTTCGTCGAACCGCCGGACGGACGCCTTCATGCCGGCTTTGGTCAGTTCTTCCAGGATTTGAACCGCCGACAAATCCTGCGGAGCGGGATGGGTGATGGTCAGGAACAGATTGGCGTCGACGATGGGTTTGCGGCGCAGGTCGCGCACCGCCATCATGGCCAGAATCACCACCAGCGCCACCGTCGTGATCAGCCCCTGCCCGGCTCCCATGCCCAAGCCGATGGCAATCGCCAGAAACAGAAAGGCCAGCTCTTCGGGCTCCTTGATCGCCGCGCGGAAACGCACGATCGATAGCGCGCCCACCAAACCCAGCGACAACGCCAGCGACGACTTCACGATGCTGATGATCAGCGTCGTGGTGACGGCCAGCGGCAGAAAGTTGTGCGCGAACTCGCGGCGGTTCGACATCGACGAGCCGAACCGGATATAGGCGCGGGCCAGCAACCAGGCCAAAAGGGCGGCGGCCAGCAGGCCCACAACGACCTCCGGCAGGGAATCGAGGGCGGCGGGGTTCCAGAACGAGTCGGTCAGCGTTTGTTTGAGATCCATGGGGCTCCTTTATATTTTCCTGGCGCTTTCACCCCTTGCAACCCGGCAGACCTCGTCGCGAGTTGCAGGAACAAATGGCCAGCATCACCTGCAATTAAAAACACTCCGCAAGACCGAAAAGACCCTGCTTCCAATTTATGGAAAGGATCAATAGCACACCCAACCTTAAGCCAACCTTAAGCCCGCCGTTTTTTTTCACGAATCGCCTCATCGGACGTTTGGGGGCGGACGGTGTACTTAGATGAAATACCGATTATTCGGTCGGTCATTTCCCCCTCGCCTTTCGCATGCGCCTCCAATATAGGAAACATTCTTAGTGTTGGAGGAGGCGAGATGGCTTGGAAATGCAACGTTTGCGGTTACATCCACGAAGGCGACGAACCGCCAGAAACCTGTCCGGTCTGCGGCGTACCCGCTTCCGAGTTCACCGAGATCCCCGCCGAAACACCTGCCGCAGCACCCGCGATTGAGCAGAACGTCTCCGACGTGATGGTGCAGACCATGATCAATTGGGGCGTGACCCACGTGTTCGGCATGGTGGGCCACTCCAACCTCGGGCTGGCCGATGCGATCCGCAAACAGTGCGAAGCCGGACAGCTGAACTATATCGGCATCCGCCACGAAGGTGCCGCCTCGTTCGCGGCCTCGGCCTTCGGCAAGCTGACCGGAAAGCCCGCCGCCTGCCTTTCAATCGCCGGCCCGGGCGCAACCAATCTACTGACGGGGCTGTGGGATGCGCGCATGGATCGCATCCCGGTCCTGGCGCTGACGGGGCAGATCGACACGCAGGTGCTCGGTCCCGGCGCATTCCAGGAGGTGGATCTGGCCGCCGCCTTTTCGAGCGTCGCGTGCTGGAGCCAAACCGTGCTCGACACCAGCAACCATGCGGAGCTGATGAACCTCGCGCTGAAAAACGCCATCCTCCAGCGCGATGTCGGCCATCTGATTTTCCCGAACGAGGTACAAACCCTCCCGGCCCCGTCGCCAACAGCCGGACGCCCGGAAGGACGGTTGCCCAATCTGGAAACCGCGCCGCCGAAAGCGGCGGTCGACCAGGCGATGGCGTTGCTAAACCAGGCCGAGCGCCCGGCCATCATTGTCGGCCATGGCGCGCGGTTCAAGATGCCCGCCATCCGAACGCTCGCCAACGAGCTCAACTGCCCGGTCATCACCACCTTCAAGGCCAAAGGCCTCATCCGCGACGACGATCCGCTCGGGTGCGGCGTGCTCGGCCGCAGCGGCACGCTGGTTTCGGCGCACTTCATGAACGGCGCCGACCTGCTGGTCGTCTTCGGCGCATCGTTTTCGCAACACACGGGAATCAATCCCGACCTTCCAACGATCCAGGTCGATCTCGATCCGATCACGCTGGGAAAATTCCATCCCGTAACGGTTCCCGTGGTCGGCGAGATCGGCATGACCGCCGAGCTGTTCCACCAACGGCTCGCGTCGCCCGCCGCCACCGACCGCCGCCGGGAAATCGCCGACAAGAAAGCGGAATGGAAGGCGGAAAAAGCCAACCGGGCCGCGAAACACCAAGACCGCGGACTCAACTCGGCGGAAATCTTCGAGGCACTGGGAGCACTGATTCCCGAAAACGCGGTGATTGCGGTGGACGTCGGCAACAACACCTATTCGTTCGGGCGCTATTTCGAGAGCAAGGGCCAGCCCGTTTTGATGTCGGGCTATCTCGGATCGATCGGCTTCGGTTATCCCGCCGCCCTGGGCGCGTGGGCCGCCGCGCCCGACCGCCCCATCGTCGCGATCACCGGCGACGGCGGCTTCGGGCAATACCTGGGCGAGCTGTGCACCGCGGTGAAATACAACATGAACATCACCCACATCTTGCTCAACAACCACGAGCTCGGGAAGATCTCCCTCGAACAGGTCACCGCCCATATCCCGGTCTGGGAGACGGGGCTGAGCAATCCCCGTTTCGCGGAGTTCGCCGAGATCTGCGGCGCCAAGGGTTTCAAGGTCGAAACGCGTTCGCAACTGGCGGACGCCGTCGGCGCCGCGTTGGCCGTCGAGGGCCCCGCGCTGGTGGAAATCATCTGCGACCCCGAACTGATCTAGCCTGATCTATTCATAAAAATGGATGGGAATGGGGTGAACATACCGGGCTTAAGGTACATATGGTTTTTTGTTTCAAAAATTTAGTCCCATCCATTTTTACCGGAGGCGCGGCGATTTCACTTCGTCAACTTCGTTGCGAAAGGCTTGCGGCAGGCTGCTACAGCGGCACCTTTCGACGCCTGGTTGCCAAAGCAAACTCGGCGCGTGAATAATTCAGGCTAGCGGCCCGTTATTAGGATTAGATCCTAAATAGGACCTTCCATAAACAATGGTTTTACAGCGGACATCAAGACCCCTTTAATCATCGACTTTCGAAGGATTACGATATGGCAACCTATGTATGCAGCGTGTGTGGATTCGAGCAGATCCAAGCGGGCGAGCTGCCCGACGATTGGGCCTGCCCGGTCTGCGGCGCCGCCAAGGCGCTGTTCGAGCTGAAGCCCGACGGAAGCGCCCCCGTCGGCCACTCCACCAAGCTGATTCCCCGCGACGAAAAGAAGATTGAGCCGGATGGCGATTACCTCAAAAGCTGGGAGCGCCCGACCGACGCGACCGAAGGCTGGATGAAGGATATCCACGAAATGGCGGTGACGGGCCATTCGGTTTATGAACCGATGCGCACCAAACTCCCCGTTGTTTCGTGGGACGACATCCTGCTCAAAGGGGCGCAGCTCAACCCCATGCCGCTGGCGCACGATGCCGCAGTGAACACGAAAACGGTCATCGGCGCAACCGCGGCCAAGCCGATGGAGCTGGAGACGCCGCTGATGGTTTCGCACATGTCGTACGGCGCACTCTCCAAAGAGGCCAAGATGGCGCTGGCCAAAGGCAGCGGCCTGGTTGGCGCGGCCATGTGCTCCGGCGAAGGCGGCATTTTGCCCGAAAGCCGCGCGCTGGCGCACAAGTACATCTTCGAATACGTCCCCAACCAATACAGCGTGAACGAGGAAAACCTCAAGCGCGCCGATGCCATCGAAATCAAGATCGGCCAATCGGCCAAGCCCGGCATGGGCGGGCATCTGCCCGGCGAAAAAGTCACCGCCGAAATCGCCGCCGCCCGCGGCCGCGAACAAGGCCGGGAGATCGTCAGCCCCTCCACGTTCGACGACATCCGCACGGCGGCAGACCTCAAGGCGAAGGTCGATTGGCTGCGCGAGCTGTCCGGCGGACGCCCGATCGGCATCAAGTTCGCGGCGGGCCACCTCGAGGCCGACCTGGAGTTTGCCTTGGCGGCCGGGCCGGACTTCATCACCATCGACGGCCGGGCGGGCGCAACCGGGTCGGCCCCGAAATACATCAAAGCCGCCACCTCGGTTCCGACCATCTATGCGCTGCACCGCGCCCGGAAATTCCTCGATGCGCACCCCGCCGAGGTCGCGCTGATCATCACGGGCGGCTTCCGGGTCTCGGCCGACATGGCGAAGGCACTGGCCATGGGCGCCGACGCCGTTGCCCTTGCCAGCGCGTCCATGATGGCGATCGGTTGCCAGCAATACCGCATGTGCAACACGGGCCGCTGCCCGCTCGGTATCGCCACGCAGGATCCCGCATTGCGCGCTCGGCTCAACATCGATCAATCGGCCCGGCGACTCGCCAACTATTTCACGGTCTGCACCGAAGAGCTCAAAACCTTTGCGCGCATCACCGGGCACAACGACGTGCATGCGCTGAGCGTGCGCGAACTCTTCACCACCAACTCCGAAATCGCGAACCACACCAACATCGAACATGCATAGGATTTCCAACAGAAGAGCGCAAAGCACGCTAAGAAAACAACCCTCCTTCGCGACCTTTGCGGCCTTCTGTTAAGCAAGAGATGAATTCGATCGATCCAATTGAAGTGGAAGCCCGGCTGGAGCGGCTGACGGAAGCCTGCCGCGCGGCGGGCCTGCGCATGACGCACCAGCGGATGGAAATCTTCCGCGAAGTGGCGCAGACCGGCGAACACCCCGATGCCGACACCATCTTCAAGCGCGTACGCGAGCGCCTGCCGATGGTCTCGCACGATACGGTCTACCGCACGCTGGCCTCGCTCGAAGAGATGGGGCTGGTCAGCCGGGTCGACCCCATCTGCGGCCGCGCGCGCTACGACGCCAACCGCGACGAGCACCACCATTTTATCTGCCGCGAATGCGGAAGCATTTCGGACCTATATCTGAACGACGAGCCCGTCCTCCCGGCGGGCATTGAAAATCTCGGCGAGGTCGTGAGCCTGCACGTGCAGGTTCGCGGCGTTTGCCTAAACTGTAAAAAAACCAACCAAGGAGCATAACATGCCGGAACTCAAAGGATCCGAAACCGAAAAGAACCTGATGAAATCATTCGCCGGGGAATCCCAGGCGCGCAACCGCTACACCTACTACGCGTCCGCCGCGAAGAAGGAAGGCCTGGTGCAGATTTCCGCGATGTTCGCGACAACCGCGGAACAGGAAAAGGAACACGCCAAGCGCTTCTTCAAACAGCTCGAAGGCGGCCTGTGCGAAATCACCGCGGCCTTCCCGGCCGGCATCATCGGCACCACCGCCGAAAACCTGAAAGCAGCCGCTGACGGTGAAAACGAAGAGTGGACCGAGCTCTATCCCGCATTCGCGGCCAAAGCGCGTGAAGAGGGTTTTGTGGCCGCTGCCGTTATCTGGGAAAAAATAGCAATCGCCGAAAAGCAGCATGAAAAACAGTACCGCGATCTGCTGAAAAACCTCGAAGAAGGCAAGGTCTTCAAAAAGGACGGTGTTGTGATCTGGCAATGCCGCAACTGCGGCTTCATCCACGAAGCCGAAGAAGCCCCGGCCATGTGCCCGGCCTGCGCACACCCGCAGGCGCACTTCGAAGTGCTGGCTGAAAACTACTAAGCCGCGACGAACGTCACGGCCTAAAGCCTAATAGACCAACGTCAAAGGTCGCCATTCCTTCGGGATTGGCGACCTTCGACCTTCAGACCTTCGACGGATCAGACGCCGATCCCACAAAAAACCTTTTTTTTGGGCACGCAACCTGCATCTAGTACATTTTACTAGTATCAACTGCGGCAATAAAAACGGCGTTTCAAGGCACGGGCCTTGTTCAAAGGGGTATGATGGATCACTTCAGGGCACTGAAACTGAGCGAGGGGCAATGCGATAACGGGAACGATATCCCGTTCGGATTGGACGGGGATCCCTTTATCGAGCTGGTGCGATGGAACCAAGAAAAGCGGGCCGTTGCCAAAATCCACAAAAAATGCCTCCAACGATCCATCCGCCACCACTTCACCCAATGGGATCGGCTGGTTTGCATGCGACTCAACCAACTGGGAGCGGCAATGACCTGCGGTGGGCGCTGCATGTGGCTCGCGGCGCACTACCGGAAGCTTTGCAAATATGATTTCATTTGGTCTTTGCTCAAGAACAAGGCGAGGTACCGGATTCTGCGCAAACCCAACGAGGGCACATGGGATTTGCAATTATACAATGTGGCCGGCCGCAACTACGCCTCCAGATATTCCGCGACGGTCCGGTTCCTGCTGAACGACAACCAGGTGCCAATCGCGTTCCACCTCACCCGCGGAAACGACAACAAGGTTTTTATAACCCAGTCGCTCAGCCAGCGCGAATTTTCGGAGGTATTACTCGCCCACTTCAGCTACATCTCCGCCGGGAATTCGCTGGAGGACGATCTCGATCAACTCAAGTTTCTGCACGAAAACGCGATGATTTCGACACCGGTTTATGCCGCAGAAAGAAAGCAATTGATCCTGAAAAAATCCTGAGGCAAAGCTCTACGTCCTCCCGCGGGAATCCACCCTCAAGACCATTCGGAAGGAAGCTCGCCTGCGGCTCCTGTTCACGTTGTTCTGCGCCCTCTTGATTGCAGCCATCCTGCTGTATGCCCGCAAATTTTCGCAGACGGCACATCTACCCACCCAGCCCGCGAAAGGAAACGAGCTCCTCCTTCGCAGCCACTAGTCCGCATGGAGTCATCGCTCGTTCTTGCGCCCGAGCCCCATTACCCGATCGGCGCGGTTTTGGTTTCGAGCCAGGCGACCTCTTCGTCGGAGAGGTGCGGGGCGAGCTTTTCGCAGACGGTTTGGTGATAGGCGTTGAGCCAATCGATCTCCTTTTGCGACATGATTTCGGTCAGAAGCGGCGCGGTATCGATCGGGAAGAGGGTCATCGTATCGAAGCGGTAGAAGACGCCGCACTCGGTTTCGCGATCGGCCTTGACCACCACCATGTTTTCGATGCGGATGCCGTGGAGGCCCTCCTTGTAGACGCCGGGCTCGATGGTGACGACCATGCCGGGTTCGAGCGGGGCCTCGTGCCGCTTGAACTGGCTGAAGCCCTGCGGCCCTTCGTGCACGTTGAGGTAGCAGCCGACCCCGTGCCCGGTGCCGCACTTATAGTCCAGCCCGCGCTCCCATTGCGGCTGGCGCGCAAGGATGTCGAGGTTGGTGCCCGCGGCGCCTTTCAGGAAGCGCGCGGAAGACAGACCGATGACGCCCTGAAGCACCAGCGTGTAGTCCAAGCGCTGCTCCTCGGTCAACTCGCCGAGTGCGAACGTGCGGGTGATGTCGGTGGTGCCGCCGAGATACTGCCCGCCGGAATCGATCAGATAAAACCCCTTCGGCTCCAGCGTCGCGCAGCCGTCGGGCTTGGCGGAATAGTGCATCATCGCGGCGTTCGGGCCGTAGGCCGAAATGGAATTGAAGCTCAGGTCAAGGCAGTCGGGCTGGCTCAACCGGAGCTGCCCCAGATATTCCTGGGCGGCAAACTCGTCCGTTCCCTTGGCGACGGCCTCCTCTTCGAGCCATTTCCAATAGCGGACCATCGCGGCGCCGTCGAGCTCCTGCACGGTTGCCCAGTTGCCGAGCTCGGTCTCGTTCTTGCGGGCCTTCGGCAGATCGGTCAGGTCGCTGCCGGTCACGACCTTGCACTTGACCTTGCGGCGGAGGCTGGCGCTGACGCGCTCCTCGCAGAGATAGAGCGTGGACTTTTCCGGCAGGGCGGCCAGCGCCTTGGCGGCGGTGTTGTAGGCCACGACGGCAATCCCGTTTTCGGCCAGCCCCATGCGGGTGGCTTCATCGATCTTGGCTTCGTCGACGAACAGCGTGGCGGACTCTTTTTGCACCAAGGCATAGGCCGTAACGAGCGGGCAGCGCGGCGTATCGTTTCCGCGGATATTGAAGAGCCAGGCAATGTCGTAGAGCGGCGCAATGAAGGTCGAGTCGGCCTCCTTATCAACCAGCGCCGCGCGGATCTCCTGGAGCTTGTCGGCGGCGGAGCGGCCGGCATATTCGACCGGATAAAGCCGGACCGGATCGGTCGGCAGCGCCGGGCGGTCCTTCCACAAACCGGAGACCAGATCCAGATCGATGACGAGCCGGATGTTCCGTTTCTTGAGTTTCGCCTCCCACTGGTCGGCCTGCTGGGCGGTCAGCAACCGCCCGTCGATGCCCACCGCGCCGCCTTCCGGCACGTTGTCGCGCACCCAGTCGATCAGCTCGGGCACGCCGTCCATCCGCTCCTTGAAGAGATCGATGCCGGACCCTTTCAACTCGATTTCGGCCTGGATGAAATAGCGCCCGTCGGTCCAGAGGCCCGCCTTTTCCTTGAGGACGACCGCCGTGCCGGCGGAGCCGGAGAACCCGCTCACCCACGCCCGGCTGCGCCAGTGCGGATGGGCGTATTCGGTCTGGTGCGGATCGGCGCTCGGGACAATATAGGCATCCAATTTGTAGTGCTCCATCGATGCACGGAGTTGGCGGACGTTCTCTTTGGCGGTGTTTTCTTTCATGGGGTTCCTATGGCTGGTTGATTTGAGTTGCTAAAGCATGGCGATGGCGCGTTCGATCAGCGCCTTGGTTAATAAAATTCCTTCGGTGGCACCGGGCGTGCCGCCCTCCCACTCGACGCCGACATAGCCGCGGTAGCCCGCGTCGGCCACGATTTTCATGATGCGGAAGTAATCCTTCGTAGTTTCGTTGCCATGGGCATCGAACGCATGGCTCTTGGCGCTGACCCCCTTGGCGAACGGCATGAGTTCCTGCATGCCCTGGTAGCGGTCGTAGGTCTCGCCGCTCTTGCGGTTGATCGTGAAGTTGCCGAAGTCCGGCAGCGTGCCGACCGTCGGGCGGTTGACCCGTTTCATGACGCCCGCCAGCCAGGCGCCGTTGCTCGACAGCCCGCCGTGGTTTTCGACGATGACGTTGAGGCCGTAGGGCTTCGCGGCGTCCGCCAGCTTGGCCAGGCCGTCGGCGGCGAGTTTTTGCTGCTCTTCGAACGAGCCGGCGCTGCCGGCGTTGACGCGGATCGAGTGGCAGCCGAGCTGCGCGGCGGCGGCCAGCCAGGGCTTGTGCTTTTCGACCGTCGCGATCCGCTTCGCTTCCTCGGCTTCGCCGACGCGGCCGCAGCCGTCGCACATGATCAGCACGCTTTCGACGCCCACGCCCTCGGCGCGCTTCTTGAGCTCGTTGAAGTGGGCCTCGTTGCCCTCTTTGCCGAAGTAGAAGGAGTTGACGTATTCCACGCCGCCGATGCCGCAGGCGTGCTGGGCATATTCGGCGAAGTCGAGCGGATCGAGTTTTTCGGCGCCGGCTTCTTTGCCCCAATGCAGATTGCGGACCGACCACTGGGCCAGCGAAATCTTGAAACGGTCCCGCCCCGGTGGCAGGGCGCCAGCAAATGCCCCGATGCCCGATGCCGCCGCCATGGCGGCGATGAAATTCTTGCGATTCATTGCGTCCGTCCGATCGTTGAATGAAGGCCTGAATGTAGCCGATTGCAACGAACGATTCCAACCCGAATCTGAAATTCGCCTCAGCGTGCCGCCCACACGGAGCGCGCGCGGAAGAGTTCCGCGTCGTTGGCCCGAATGCCGTGCTCGAAGATCCGCGGTTCAATTTCGTTGCAGCAGACGGAGACCTGATGGCCATAGACCGCCTCGGCCAGATAGTTGACCTCCAAGGACCGCAACACATGGGTTTGATGGAACTCCGGCGGCAGGCCATCGAGCATCCATTCGATGTAGCGGACATTGTTGACGTGCCCGTTTTGGTCGAGGTCGCCGTAGCGGACGGGCATGGATTCGCCGCCTTCGCAACCGCAGCTTTTCAGGCGGCCGAGCTTTGCGTCGAACAATCTGCCGCCGATGGGATATTCCGCCGTCGTCCACCAGTCCGGGATCATGCGCTCCCGCTTCTGGATATCGATCACGAACCAGGCCGTGCCGGCCTGCATCAGCCGCCGTCCGTCGCCATCGGCGATTTCGAAGTCGCGGTAGAAGAAAAGGCGGTCGCGGCTGGAGGGCCAGGTGCGCAGCCGGATCGGCTCGCCCCATTTCGGCAAACGCGCCACTTCGATCCGCATCCGCGCCAGCACCCACGAGATGCCCTGCTGGGATAGTTGCGAATGCCCCACCCCGAGATGTTCCGCATGTAGATAGGCCGCCTCCTGCATGAACCGGCAAAAGGACGATAGCCGGGCCACACCGCTTGGATCGACTTCGTAGGAGCGGATAACGTGCTCCGCCTTCCATTCGCTCTTCACTTGATCAGACATGGGAAAATTTAACCACAAAGGCACGAAGAGCACCAAGTGTCGCAAAGGGGTTTTTTCGAGTTCTTTGTGTCTTAGTGGTTAAATGGTTTTGGCCTGCATTTCCGGCGGGAGGGCGAGCTGGTGGTGGTGGCAGATGGCGATGGCGAGCGCATCGGCGGCATCTTCCTGCGGCGGCTCTTTGAGGTTGAGCAACCGCATGACCATCCGGGCCACCTGCGACTTGTCGGCGGTGCCGGTGCCGACGACGGCCGACTTCACCTTGCGCGGCGTGTGTTCGGAGATGGTGAGCTGCTGAACGGCGCAGGCGGCGATGGCCGCGCCGCGCGCCTGCCCCAGCACCATGGCGGTTTTGGGGTTCTTGGCAAAGAAGGCCCCCTCGATCGCCGCGCAATCGGGCTTATGATCTTCGATCAGGTCGGAGATGGTCTTGTAGATGTTTTCCAGACATTCCGAATGCGGCACCTTGGGTTTGTTGAAAATCCGGCCATAGGCCAGCGCCCGCATCTCCGCGCCCCTCACCTCGATAATCCCCACGCCCGTCGAACGCAACGACGTATCGATCCCCAAAATCCGGACTGTTTCTTTCGCCATAACCCATTCATCTCCACGACTCCGCACCAATATCCAGCAAGAGCCGATGCGTGTCAATTCGTGTCCAGTCGGGGTTTCAAAACCGTTCATTCGCCCGCAGCCATCGATACGACGGCACGTGCGCCTGCGTTGCGCGCCGGCTCCGGTTGAATGCGCTCGATTTCCGGCCGCCGCCACGGGCAAAAAGGCGCCGTATCGCGGAATATTAAGTAGCGAATTTGCTGTATACCCCGCCTGTCATCATGGAAACATACCGGCATTTTGGAGGTCATATGAATAAGCGAGCCATCATTGTATTTGCAGGATTGTTAACCGTTTCGGCCCAGGCGGCGCTGACGTGGACCGGCGGAGGGGACAAGATTTCCCTCTATCAGGAAGCCAACTGGGTAGACGACGCAGGAAGCACGCCCGCGGCCAATACGATTAATAGCGCCGCGGATGTGTCGGCGGATACCGGTGCGGAAAAGCTGATCGAGATTTCGTCCGGGTCCGGCACGCCGTCCGCTGCCGGCGGATATTTTAAGATTGGCAACAACAGCCTGACGGTGTCCGGCGGGAAAGCCCTGAAAATGACGGCGACCGGGGGCAACAACGGGTGCGTGATTTCGACGTGGCAGGGATCCGACCAAGTGCTAACGGTGTCCGATGGAGCGACGGTGTCCGGCGTCGACCTCAGAAACTTTACGAGGGTTATTGTCGACGGCGGAACAATTACGCTGACGGGAAGCTTTTCGGGGGCGCAGTCCAGCTTGACGCAAGGGATTTCCATTTCCAACGGCGGGTCGGTTACGGCGGCCAATTTCGGGCTGATTTACGATGAAGCCATCACCGTGGACGGCTCCAGCTCGCTGACCGTGACGACGGCGTCAACCGCTCCCTTCGCCAGCGTCGAGCTGGAGGTGGGCGCAAAACTGACGTTGTCTTCGCGCGATTATTTCACCACCTATGCCGCCAACATCTTCGTCAACGGCGTCTCCTATGCCGACGACAACTCGATCCTTTCATTTGTGGGAGACACCTCCACCGCGTTTGCCGGGGTCGACGTCGCGCCGGAGCTGAGCATCATCACCTACAACGTCCATGGGGGCAACGGCGACCCTGAAAACAACATCCAAGCCTTCCGCGATGATTTTATGAACGACGAAGACGTTCTTTGCTTCCAGGAAGTTGACTATGGCGATTGCTGGAATGCCGTGACGAACGTTTTTTCAGACTATCCCTACTGGTACCGGACGAAGAACGAAATCACGTTGTGGTATAAGAGCGGCCAAACCTCCATCGCCATTCTCTCGAAATATCCGTTTCTCACCACCGCCGAAGAGCTGATCCAAACCGATCCGACGTACGACAAATGGCAGCGCCACGCCCAGCATGTGACCATCCAGCTCGGGCAAGA
>NZ_JBFJYW010000023.1:0-19813 GCF_041622395.1 Pontiella sp.
AACGCGCACACTTGCGCAAGTGTGCGCACCCGCGATCGCCCGCCGTCGGCCGCGCCAAGGGGATTTTCCGCCCACACTTGCGCAAGTGTGGGCAGGTGGATGCCCGGTCTCTTGGCGGGATGGCGACGGATGATCTGGGCTTTAAACCGACAGCAGCTCCTGGACGTCGTTCCAGGTGAGGGAGGAGCCCATGTCGCCATCCTTTTCGAGGGTGGCGTCGATGATGCTCTTTTTCTTTTGCTGCATCTGGAGAACCTTTTCTTCGACGGTGCCTTTGGTGATGAGCTTGACGCTGTAGACGGTGTTTTTTTGTCCGATGCGGTGGGCGCGGTCGGTGGCTTGGTCTTCGACGGCGGGGTTCCACCAGGGATCGAAGTGGATCACCATGTCGGCCCCGGTAAGGTTGAGTCCGCTGCCGCCCGCCTTGAGGCTGATGAGGAAGAGCGGGATGGAGCGGTCGGAGTTGAACTGTCGAACGCGATCCTGCCGATCCTTGGTGGAGCCGTCGAGATAGCAATATTTCAGCTCCCGCGCCTCCAGCTCTTCGCGGATGATCGCGAGCATGGAGGTAAACTGGCTGAAGACGAGGATGCGGTGCCCGGCGTCGAGCGCTTCGTCGACCAGTTCGAAAAAGAGATCGAGCTTGGCGGAGGGGAATTCGCTTTTGAGGTTGGGCAGTTTGAGCAGGTCGAGATGGCAGCAGGTTTGGCGCAGCTGCAAGAGGATCTTGAGGACCTCCATCCGGTTTTTGTTGAAGCCTTGTTCGCCGCCGAGATCGTTGATCTTCCGTTTGGCGCTTTCGGCGAGCTGCTTGTAGACCTTGGCCTGGTCGCCGCTGAGTGCGCAGTGGGCGACGCGCTGGATTTTGTCGGGCAGGTCCTTGGCCACGTCCTTCTTCAGGCGGCGCAGCAGAAAGGGATGGAGCTTGCGGCGCAATTTAAGCTGCGCGAGCTCGGCGTCGGGGCCGCCGTTTTGAATGGGCAGTTCGTAGTTTTCGCGAAAGGCCTTATGGTGGCCGAGATAGCCGGGCATCAGGAAGTCCATGATCGACCAGAGGTCGGCCACGCTGTTTTCGATGGGCGTACCCGTCAGCACCAGCTTGTGGTGCGCCTGGATTTTTTTAACCGCCGTTGAATTCTGCGTGGTGCGGTTCTTGATGTGTTGCGCCTCGTCGAGCACGACGACGGAAAAGCGGTGCGCGAGATATTGATCGAGGTCGCGCCGGATCAGGGCGTAGGACGTAATGATCAGATCGCGGTCGGCCAACGTTTCCCAATGGTCGTGGCGGTCGGCGCCGTGCATCCGCTGGACGCGCAGGTGCGGGACGAACTTTTCGGCCTCCTCCGCCCAGTTGTCGACGAGGCTGGTGGGGCAGATGATCAGGGCCGGCGAATCGTGGGCTTCGTCCTTTGCGCGCTCGAGCGAGAGCCACGTCAGGGTTTGCAGGGTTTTGCCCAGCCCCATTTCGTCGGCCAGGATCCCGGCGAAGCCCGAGCGTTCGAGGAAGCTAAGCCAGTAGACGCCGCTTTTCTGGTAGTCGCGCAGCGTTCCTTCGAGTTGATCGCCGAGGTCGACGGGTTCGACCTTGGCGGTGCGGTTTTGCGCCTCGGCCTTTTGCATCCATTCGGGGGCGGTTTCCACATCCACCCCGTCGAGCCCCATCAGCGACGACTGGACATAGGCCGCGTGGATGTCGTTCATCTTGAAGGTGCCCGGCGTTTCGCCCGCGCCGACCGCGCAGTCGGCAAAGACCTCGCGCGCGGTTTCGATCGCGTCGATGTCGAGCAGAATGGTGCGGCCCTTCTTTTCGATGAACGCCTCGCCCATGTTGATGGCGCGTTGGATATCGGCGTCGTCCAGGCTTTGGCCGGTCTGGGTGGCGAAGTCGTAGCCGACCTCGAAGAAGCCGGCGCCGCCCGAGTTGCCGATGTGCACCACGGGCACGGTCGATTCGGCCTGATCCATGAAGGCCGCCACCATGCCCTCCAGATCGACGCGCCAGCCGAGCCGCTGCAGGCGCGGCATGCCGCCGCCGAGGAAGTTGAGGACTTCGCGCGTGCCGCGGATCTGCATCAGCATGTCGCCGCGGCGTCCGCGGAAGCCGATATCGGTCACGGTTTCGAGCGCCTTGGTTTCGGCATCGGGGTTGCGCACTTGGAAATCGAGCAGGTCGTCTTGGGCGGGGATCGAAAAGCCGCCCAGCACTTCGTCGCGCCCGGCGACCAGCTGAACGATGCCGTATTCGGCGAAGAGCGTGGCCGATAGCGCGTGCTGGGTTCCCTCGACTTTCAGGCGGAAGCGCGGCTTGGCGGGGGAGAGCGAAAGCATGTCGGCCGTGATATTGCTGTTCACCTCGACCATTTTTTCGAGCATCGGCAGCTCGTTTTGCATGAAGCTCGGAATGGCGTCGCGCGGAATGCGCACGGGCGCGTCGTAGATCGCGCGCAGCGGCCCCGGCAACACCTTGTCCAGTTTCGTGAAAACGCCGTCCTGCAGCATCCAGCCCTGGCCGCCGCTCACCACGAAGGCGGGGGCGTGCCGGGCCGGCTTCCCGGCGCGAAGGCCTGCGCCGCATATCGCCAGCACCAGCTCGCCGGTGGACTCGTCGAGTTGCATGTCGACCGCCGTGGCGGTGATGGATTCATCGACGATCAGGTAGCCCTCGACGCCGCCTTCGTAGATCGGTTTGCCGCCGCAGAGTTCGAGGATGTTGATGAAGTCGGCGAGGGTGGCGTCGAACTTGGCCTTGGCCGGGCCTTCGCAAATGTCTTCGATCACGAACAGCAGGTTGTCGTCCGCTTCCGAAAGGGCGAGCGCATGGTTTTTCGGCACCTCGTTCAGCGGCACCACCTGGCCGCCGATCTCGACGGCGCAGCGCATGGGCACCGATTTTTCCGCCACGTGTTCGCGCCAGCTCTGCTTGAGGATCATCCGCAACGCTGCGGGCGTACCGTTCGGGTCGCGCGTGTGGTAGGCCGAGTCGTCGAACGAAGCCAGCCGCTCCGCCCGCCGCTTTTCCTCCGCCATCTTATCGACGCGGTGCGGGTCGGAATAGAGCCGGACGGCCTCCAGCCCCAGCGCGACCAGATGGGCGCAGATCTTGCCCTCGTCGCGGTTTTCGCGGCAGGGGCAGTGGTTTTCCACGAAGCCGTCCTTGAGCACCTCGAACTTGGAGCGCATGCCGCGGATGCCGATCGACAGCTGCCCCGAGACGAACGGCGGGTCGTATTCCACCTTTTCCACTTTGCCCTTCTCGAACAGCGTCATTCCGTCGCGGAACGTCTGCGGGCCTGCCCAATCCTTCAAAATCTTCTGGGTAAACGGTACGTGCATGGTTTCTCTTTAAACAAAAAACGCACAGATCCGCCGGGAACCTGTGCGTGCGATCGGTCCGATCGAAATCCTACAGAGCGGCGAGTGCGGCTTCCTTGACCAGGTCGCCTAGCTCGGTGGTGGAGGAGAGCGTGTTGCCTTCGCGCCACAGGTCGCCGGAGCGGTAGCCGTCGGCCAGCACCTGGTCGACGCCGGCGCGGATGGCGGTGGCGGCGTGGCCTTCGCCCAGCGTGTCGAGCATCATGGCGGCGGAAAGGATCATCGCAAACGGATTGGCCTTGCCTTGGCCGGCGATGTCCGGCGCGGAACCGTGCACGGGTTCGAAGATGCCGACCGGGCCGCCGACCGAGGCCGACGGCAGCAGCCCCAGCGAGCCGCCGAGCGTGGCGGAGGCATCGGAAAGGATGTCGCCGAAAATATTGCCGGTCAGGATCACGTCGAACTGGCGCGGGTTGATCACCATCTGCATGGCGGCGTTGTCGATGTAGAGGTGGTCGAGCTGGACATCGGAATACTCTGCCTGATGCAGTTCGATGACGGTATCGCGCCAGAGGCGGGAAACGTCCAGCACGTTGGCTTTGTCGACGCTGGTCACCTTGTTGCGGCGCTTGCGGGCCCATTCGAAGGCGACGCGGGCAACGCGTTTGATTTCGCCCGCGGAGTAGACCATCGTGTTCCAGGATTTCTTGTCGTCGCCTTCGCCCTCGGTGCCGCGCGGCTCGCCGAAGTAGATGCCGCCGGTCAGTTCGCGAACGGTGAGCAGATCGAGGCCCGCGACGGTTTCGGGGCGGAGCGGAGAGTTTTCGGCGAGCGATGCCGGAACGGTGACCGGCCGGAGGTTGGCGAATGCGCCGAGTTCCTTGCGGATTTTCAGCAGGCCGCTTTCCGGGCGCATGGCGCCGGTGAGCTTGTCCCATTTGGGGCCGCCGACGGCGCCGAGCAGCACGGCGTCGGACGCCTTGCAGGTTGCCACGACGGAATCGGGCATCGGGTCGTTATGTGCGTCGATGGCCGCGCCGCCCGCGTTCTGTTCGGTGTATTCCAGCGCGAAGCCGGATTTTTCAGCAACCGAGTCGAGGACCTTGACGGATTCCGCGATGACTTCCGGTCCGATGCCGTCGCCCGGCAGCAAAGTGATTTTATAGGTTTTGGACATAGCGCTTCCTTTGTTTTGAAAAATAAAGGCGGGATTTTGCCAGAGGGGCGGGGGATTGCAATCGCAAAAAAACAGGACGACCTTGGGGAATCAGACCCTTTTGTTAGCCAGTTCGATGGCTAGCCGGACCGCTTCTTCCGCCGTTCGGGCCACATGGATGCCGGGGTCGGGGGCGCCGTTGCGGTGGACCGCCCACGTATTGAGGCCGACGACCGGGACCTTCAGCCGCAGCGCAAAGGCGACTTCGGAAAGGGTGCCATAGGCGCCGTGAACGGCGATCACCGCATCGCACGAACGAACCAGCAGCGCATTGCGGTAGGCCCCGAGGTCGGTCGGGATACCGATGTCGATGAATTCGTTGGCGGCGGTTTTGTCGGTGCCGGGCAGGATCCCGATGGTGAGGCCCCCGGCCGACTTTGCGCCCTGGGCGGCCGCGCGCATCATGCCGTCGAGTCCTCCGCAGAACAGGATCGCGCCCGCCTGGGCAATGGCGGCGCCCACTTGCGTGCCCAGTTCGTACTGCTCCGGGGTCGTTGCGTGCGGCCCCAGCACTCCGATATGCATTTTCATTTTACGCTCCACGCGGTCCTGGTTCCATTCCCCGTACGCCGTTGTTTGAACCGTATTGAATGGGCGGTTTCTGCGCCATGGTTTTTTTTGGTTTTCCGGTTTGCCGGCGGGATGCGCTTTATATCGCGCTTTTCCTCGATTTGCCTGCTTGACTTCCAATGGGGTGCTTTCTATGGTCTCCCGCTCTTTTGAATTCGAAATAGTAAGTAGGAGTGATTGTTTTCAGATCAGCTCCGAAAGATTTTTGTTGCCCGATGGTGTAATGGAAGCACATGTGACTTTGACTCATAGGGTCCAGGTTCGAACCCTGGTCGGGCAACCACTTGGTTATTTATAATGAAAATAATTTCAGGATCAGGACATAGCGCTCTAGCCGAGCATATCGCAGCCGCCGCCGGGGTCGAGTTGTGCGATGTGGATATCCGGCGTTTTCCCGATGGCGAGATCTTCGTCAAAATCGTGGATAATGTCCGCGGGGACGATTTGTTCATCGTCCAATCGGTCTCCATCGACCCCAACAACTATCTGATGGAGCTGCTGATCATGATCGATGCGGCCAAGCGTGCGTCGGCCGACCGGATCACGGCGGTTCTGCCGTACTACGGCTATGCGCGCCAGGATCGCAAGGATCAGCCGCGTGTTCCGATTACCGCCAAGCTGGTGGCGACGCTGCTGCAGTCTGCCGGGGCGGACCGAGTGCTTTGCGTTGATCTGCACGCCCAGCAGATCCAGGGCTTCTTCGAGGTTCCGGTCGACCATCTTTATGCTTCGCCGGTCATTGTGAAGTATTTGCGTTCGCTCGAGCTGGATAATCTCGTGGTGGTTTCGCCGGATGCCGGCGGTCTGAAGATGGCGGATGCCTATTCCAAGTTGCTCGATGCCGGAATCGCATTGGTCGGCAAGCAGCGCAAGAGCGCCGAGCATGTCGAGGCCAACCATCTCGTCGGCGACGTCGAGGGCTGCAACACACTTTTGGTGGACGATATGACGTCCACCGCGGGCACGCTGACCGCGGCCGCAAAACTTTTGGAAAAAGCCGGTGCAAAAACGATCCGCGCCGCAGTCAGCCATTCGTTGCTGACGCAAACGGGGATCGACCGCCTGAAGGATTCGCCGATCATCGAACTGGTGACCACCGATACGGTTCCCCAGCGCGAATGGCCGGATTTTAACGTTACCGTACTATCGGTGGCTGACATATTGGCGGAGGCCATCTGCCGCATCCACAACGACCAATCCGTCAGCTCGCTGTTCAGAGTTGATAATTAGGAGAGAATCATGAAAGACAAAAAATTGATTGCAAAGAAGAGAGTCCTCGACGGTTCGAGCAATTCGCGTCGGTTGCGCCGTACCGGTGCCCTGCCGGGCGTAATCTACGGGGACGAAAAGGCCCCCGTTTCGATCGAGGTTGAAGCGCATGCGTTTGAGCTGATCCTCAACCATCATGCCAGCGAAAGCATGATCATCGATGTCGCGCTTGAGGGCGAAGGCGACATCTCCGTTCTGGTAAAGGACGTGCAGCACCACCCGGTGACGAGCGATCTGTTGCATGTCGACATGATGCGCATCGCGGCCAACAAGCCGATCCACGTCGACATCCCGGTCGATCTCATTGGCGATGCCGCAGGCGTCAAGGCCGGTGGTTCGCTCGAGCACACCATGCACTCCATCGGCGTCGAGTGCCTGCCCGCCGATTTGGTAGAAGCGTTCGAATTCGACGTTTCCGAAATGGAAATCGGATCGGTTCTCTGCGTTGCCGACCTCGGTCTCGACAGCAAGTACAAGCTCTTGGTCGATGAAGAGGCAATCGTTGCTTCCGTCCATGCGCCGAAGGTCGAAGAAGAAGAGGAAGAAGAAGCCGGCGAGCCGGAAGTGATTACCGCGAAGAAGGAAGAGGCCTAACCCGCATCGCCGATGCGGGGAATCCGAAGATCTAAATCCTAGGCAATGGCGCCGGGAGCCGGCGATTGTCTGGGATTTGGAATTTAGAATTTGGGGATTTTAAGTTGAAGCTGGTCATTGGACTGGGGAATCCCGGAAAAGAATACGAACGTACCCGCCACAATGTCGGATTCATGGTGGTGGAAGAGCTGGCCCGGCGCCAGGGGGTCGTGTTCAAAAAGATGTTTTGGCTTCCCGCCCGGCAGGCGAAATGCCGGATCGGGGAGCACGAGGTCCGGTTGGTTATGCCCACCACCTACATGAACCGCAGCGGCAAGGCGGTTTGGGGGGCCATGAAAAAATGGCGCGTCGAGGCGGCCGATACCGTGGTGGTCTTCGACGATGTCGATGTGGAATTCGGCGGCGTCCGCGTCCGGGCCAAGGGGTCGGGCGGTAGCCACAACGGCATGAAGTCGGTGCTGGAGTGGTTGCAGACACAGGCCTTTCCGCGCGTGCGGGTGGGCATTGGCCCCAAGCCGGCCGACGCGGACATGATCGCGTTTGTGCTGGGCGGTTTTGCCGCAGAAGAGCTTTTGAAGTTGGAAAAGGTTGTAGAACGTGCCGCCGATGCGGTAGAAACCATCTTTTCCGCCGGAACCGAGCGAGCCATGAACGAGTTCAACCGGTTGCAGATTGGTTAAGTTAAGGAGCTAACATTATGTTGTACGAAGGATTGTTCATCTTTCCTGAGGCGTTGGACGAGGAAGGTCTCGACCAGGCAATCGCCAAGGTAAAGGAAGAACTCGAAAAGCTGGGTGGATCCATTGAGAGCACCACCCGCATGGGAAAGAAGACGTTTGCCCGCCCGCTGAAAAAGCAACGGGCCGGACTTTACGTGGTTATGATGCTCAACATCGATGGAACCAAGATCGACACCTTCAAGCAACGCTTGAAGCTGACGACCAACGTGTTCCGCCACCAGTTAGTGCAATCTGACGGAGTTGTGGAAGAAGTCGCCCAGGAGGCTTAAACCATGGCTAGTTACAACCGCGTCTTGTTGATGGGGAACCTTACGCGCAATCCGGAAATCCGGTATACGCCGTCGGGGACCGCAGTGGCCGATATTGGATTGGCCATTAACGAGAGTTTCAAGAACAAGGCAGGCGAGATGGTTGAGCAAACCTGCTTTGTGGACGTGGTGGTGTGGGGACGACAGGCCGAGACATCGACCGAGTATCTCCAGAAGGGCTCCCCGGTGTTCGTCGAAGGCCGCCTTCAGTTGGACCAGTGGGAAAACCAGCAGGGCGAAAAGCGCAGCAAGCTGCGTGTCCGCGCCGACCGCGTTCAGTTTCTGGGCGCACCGGGCAAGGGGGGCGAATTTTCGGCACCGGCCGCTTCCGCTCCGAACGCGGAACCCACGCCGCCGGCAGCCCCGGCGGATGATGATGAAGACGTGCCGTTTTAGAGAAAGGATATGATTATGCGTCGTAATAGCAGAGATAGAGATGATTATAAGCGCGATCCGGAGCTCCTGCGTGGAGTAACCTCGATCGATTACAAGGATGCCGAGCTTCTCAAGAAGTTCATGACCGACCGCGGCAAGATTCTGCCCGGCCGCATCACGGGCGCCAACGCCCAGCAGCAGCGCCAGATCAAGAAAGCCATCCGCCGCGCGCGGGTTATGGGCTTGGTCCGCTAAACAGGAGATTCGACAATGGCTATTGAAGTTTTGTTGATGGACCAGGTCGAAGGCCTGGGTATTGAAGGCGACGTGGTGAAGGTTGCAGACGGCTATGCCCGCAACTTTCTCTTCCCGAAAGGGATCGCCACCGAAGTGACCGAAGGCAAGAAGCGCCAGATCGAGAAGAAGCGCGCCGAGCGCCTGGTTCAGCTCGAAAAGGACAAGAACGCTGCGCTGGAACTGGTGAAGAAGATCGAAGGCATCGAATGCACCATCGCCGCCAAGGTTGGCGAAACCGGCAAGATGTTCGGTTCGATCGGCGTTCCGCAGATCCTCGAAAAGCTTTCCGAAGCCGGTCTGGAAATCGACCGCCACAAGGTTGTGCTCGCCACTCCGTTGCATGAGCTCGGCGTTTTCGACGTCGAAATCAAGCTTCACCCCGAAGTTTCCGGAACCCTCAAGGTTTGGATCGTAGAAGATAAATGATCCCCGGGGATTCAGGTGGTTTGAGAATCCCCCCGCACAGCGATGAAGCCGAGCGGGGGGTTTTAGGTTCTATTCTACTGGATCCCTCCGGTTCGCTGGACAAATGCCTCGCCAAGCGCCTTGGACCCGATTCGTTCTACGATCGGCGCCATCAGGCGCTTTTCGAGCAATTGGTGGACATGAGCCAGGCGAACAAGCCGATGGATGCCATCACCATCGGCGAATGGCTCAAGGCGCGCAACGCCCTCGAAAAGGTCGGTGGCTACGACTATCTCGTCCAGCTCCAGGACAGCACGCTGGTTCCGGCGCATGTCGAATACTATTGCGAGATCGTGATGGAAAAGCGCCTGTTCCGGATGCTGATCGAGCAATCGTCGGAGATCATTGATTCCGCTTACAAGGGCGAAGACGATGCCTCCACCCTGCTGAGCGAAGCGGAGGGCAATCTCTTCAAGCTCAGCGAACATGGCGCCGAGCAGATTCCCGACTGGAAAGAGTCGGTCCGCAACGCCTTTATCGAGGTCGAAAACACCGATCCCAACCAACTCGTTACCGGGGTGACGACCGGCTTCATGGGGCTTAACGAGCGGCTCGGCGGACTGCAGAAGACCGACATGATCGTTCTCGCGGCCCGTCCGGCGATGGGGAAAACCTCGTTGGCGCTGAATATTGCCGAAAACGCCGCGCTCGGCGTTCATGGCGAACCGACGCCCGTCGCCGTTTTCAGTTTGGAAATGTCGCGCGAGCAGCTGGTCAAACGTATGCTGTTTTGCAATGCGCGCCTGCCCATGCACCGCGCCAAGGGCCGCCACCTCACGCCGGACGAGCACGCGAAGCTCACGGCCGCGGTCGACCGCCTTTCCAAGGCGCAGATCTATATCGACGACACGCCCGGCCTCGAAGCGGTCGAGTTGCGCTCGCGGGCGCGCCGTCTGAAGAGCCGCTACGGCATCGGGCTGGTGGTGGTCGACTACCTGCAGTTGATGAACTATTCGAAGTTCGCCAAGGATGGCCGCCAGCGCGAAACCATGGCCATTTCCGGCGCGGTCAAGGCGATGGCTAAGGAGCTGGATGTCCCGGTCATCGTCCTGTCGCAGCTCAGCCGCGCGGCCGAAAGCACGGGCGACAACATTCCCAAACTCTCCCATCTGCGCGACTCGGGCGCGATCGAGCAGGATGCCGACATGGTTTGGCTGCTCTACCGCCCGAGCTATTATGAAAAAGGCGACAACCGCAACAGCGACAACCTTGCCGTGCTCGATGTGGCGAAATTCCGCCACGGGGCCACGGGCGAAGTGAAGCTTTCGTTCATCCGCGAATACACCCGATTCGAAGACCGTGCCGAATTCGAGGACGACTATTCTTCTTCCGAATAACCCTTTCCCCCGGAACCTTTCATGAAAAAAGCCCTAGCCATAGTTCTCGCCACGTTGCTTGCCGCGGTTGTCCACGCCGAGGTGATCAAGGACATCCGGATTGTCAACCAGGCCGGCGAATCGTTCGACAACAGCTCGGTTGCGGCTTTTACCTCGTTCAAGGTGGGGCAGCAGGTTCCCGACCGCGAAACCATCCGTTCCGCGATCGCCGTCGACGTCAACCGCATGCGCCAATCGGGCCGCTATTCCTATGTCAACGCCCGGATGGATGTCGAGCCCGACGGCGTGGTGCTGGTCTATACCGTGGTTTCGAAGCACCGTTTGCGCCGCATGGAAATCGTCGGCGGCTCCAAGAGCGGCGGGCGCATCCGCAAGAAAGCCGAGTTGGAACTCGGGCAGTTCGCCGACGATTCGGCCTTCGAGCAGGCTGCGGTGAAGATCCGCGAGGCCTACCGCGACTACTGGTATCCCGACGCCCGGGTAACCTGGACCGCCAAGACCAACGATGAGCTGGGCACGGTCGACGTTGTTTTCAATATCGATGAGGGCGACAAGCTCTCCATCAAGCGCATCGAGTTCCGCGGCAACGACTTGATCGAGGAAAAAAAACTCAAGAAGGTGATCCGGCAGAAGCAGAAGTCCTGGTTCGCTCCGTGGTCGTGGATCACCGGATCGGGCAAATACAAAGACGAGGTGGTCGATTCCGACGTCTTTGCCCTCAAGTCGTTCTACATGAACAACGGCTTTCTCGACGTCCAGGTTTCCGATCCCGTGCTCGACGATACCCATCCGGAAAAATCCAAGCTGGTTTTCTCCATCGCCGAAGGGCAGCGCTACCGCATCGGCGACATTGCGCTCTCGGGCATGCAAAAATTCGAAGGGCACGAATTGCGCCGCATGATACGTCTCCGCAGCGGCGACATCGCCTCCTATGAGAACATCGAATCCGGCACCGAGGGCATCCGTTCGTTCTACGGGAACCGCGGCTATGTCCGCACCAGCGTCCGGCCCATCTACGATGCCGATGCCGACCGGGGCATCGTGAACATCAAATATGATATCAACGAAGGCGAAATCGGATACATCAACGCCGTCAATATCAGCGGGAACGAACGCACGCTCGACAAGGTTATCCGCCGCGAACTGGTGATCCACCCCGGCGAGAAATACAACCGTAGCCGGGTGCAGACCTCCGAGGCCCGCCTGCGGAACCTCAACTATTTCGAAATCGTTACCACCAACCCGATTCAAACGGGCGAGGGCAACAAGTACGACCTCAACGTGCAGGTG
Organism: Pontiella sp.; assembly: GCF_041622395.1. Lineage (NCBI taxonomy): Bacteria > Pseudomonadati > Kiritimatiellota > Kiritimatiellia > Kiritimatiellales > Pontiellaceae > Pontiella > Pontiella sp. The sequence goes on from NZ_JBFJYW010000023.1 coordinate 11,774, forward strand.
AAGGAAAAGGCGACTGGATCGTTCACGGCGGGGGTCGGCTTCTCGAGCGTCGAATCGCTCATGGGCTATGTCGAACTGTCGCAGGGCAACTTCAACTGGAAAACCTGGCCGCCCGTCGGCGCCGGGCAGAAATTCAAGATCCGCGCCACGGTCGGAACCTCCTTGAACGAGGTCGACGTCTCGTTTGTCGAGCCGTGGTTCCTCGACCGCCAGCTGTCGTTCGGGATCAACCTGTTCCACCGCGAACGCAACTATTTCTCCGATTCCTATGACCAGAAGAACGACGGTTTCAGCCTCACACTGGGCAAGTCGCTCTCGCGCTGGACCCGCGGCAGCCTGGCCTACACGTTGGAGCAGTACCATGTCTACGATGTGGATGACGATGCCTCGATCGCGATCCAGGACGAAGAGGGCCGGCGCTTGAAAAGCGGCTTGGTGTACACGTGGTCGTTCGATGCCCGCGACAACTATTTCCAAGCCACCCGCGGCAACAAAACCTCGGTGTCGCCCTTCGTGGCCGGGGGCGCCCTGGGCGGCGAAACCGACATCTTCGGCATCAAGATCGAGTCAACCCAGCATTGGCGGATGCCGTGGAACATGGTGATGAGTGCCCGCGTCAAACTCGGTTCGGTCGAGGCCTTCGGCGACAGCAAGGACAGCGCCGGAACCTATGGCGACGGGGTGCCGATTTTCGACCGCTTCTTCCTGGGCGGCTCCTACGACCTGCGCGGTTTCGAATATCGCGATGTCGGACCGACCGACCCCGATACCGAGGACCCGTACGGCGGCAACAGCTCCGGCCAGGCGACGGCCGAGTTGACCTATCCGATCTGGAACAAGGTCCGCGGCGCGCTGTTCTACGACTGGGGCTTCGTGAACGAAGACTCGTGGGACTTCGACCCGTCGGACTATGCCGACGACTGGGGCATCGGCCTGCGCCTGGACATTCCCGGGTTTCCGCTGCAGCTCGACTATGCCTGGCCGATCACCTACGACGAGCGCTACCTCGACGGCAGCGGCCGCTTCAACTTCCTCATCGGGCATCGGTTCTAGCACGCGTCGGTCAGTCGGCCGCCACCTTCACGACGACCTTGTGGTATTCGCCGCGGCCGATCAGCGGCATGTGCGCGTCGGTGGGAAGGAATACGGCGAACGATCCCGGCGGCACCTTGATCAGGGCTTGCGGCGCTCCTTCGAAAAACTCCAGATCCTTTTCCCCGTCATAGTTCCCCGATTCGGGCAGGTCCGAACGCGGGCTCCAGCCCATCGATTCGTCGCCGCGGATCACATACTGGATATCGATGTAGTTGCGATGGCCCTCCAGCTTGCCTTCCTCGACCGAACGCAACGAACCGCGCTGGACGATGGCGAAGATCCGATCCCCCTGGATCGCGTATCGGCCGTCTTCCAATTCGGCGAGACCGGGTTGGTCCAGGAAGCCAAATCCCTCCGAAAGTTCTTTTTTCAGTCCGGCATACCTTGCCGCGTTGTTCAGTGTGTCCAATATCATCGGGATCCTCCTGGCGTTGGTTTCTGTATTTCGATAGGGACGAAACTCTAGCTTCCGGACCGGTTCGGGTCGAATCAATCAGGAAAAAAAAGGGAACACGACAGCCGCTTTCATCGAAGCGGGAGTTGGCAAAAACGCGGCGGCGTGCCTATACTGCTTTTTTTTAACGGAAACAGGAGAGATGGGCATGAGCAAGCAACTCGAAGAAGGATTGGAACTCGCACTGGATTGGAACAAGCTGGAAAAGGCGGTCGCAGGCACCAAGGGAATCATTCCCGTCGCCGTGCAGCATGCCGACACGAAGGAAGTCATCCTCGTGGCCTACATCAACCAGATCGCGTTCGAGGAATCGTTGAAGCGCAAGATGCTGGTGCTGTGGAGCAGCTCCCGTCAGGAATTGTGGGTGAAGGGGCTGACCTCCGGCGAAACCTTCGAACTGCTCGAAGCCTATGTCAACTGCGAGCAAAACTCGCTGCTCTTCATCGTTCGCCCAAACCGCGGAGGCATCTGCCACACCAAGAACGCCAAGGGCGAGCCGCGCAACTGCTACTACCGCAAGATCGACCTCGACCACCCGACCCGGCTCGTCAACATCGATGCGTAACCCGTAAGGGGGCCTCTCTCGGGGCCCCGCGAGGAGAACAGATGGGAATCAAAATCAACGACCTAATGCAGCAGAGCGGCGTGAAGTTCGGAACCAGCGGCGCCCGCGGACTGGCCGAGGCGATGACCGACCAGGTCTGCTACACCTACACCAAGGGCTTCCTGCAATATTTGGAAGCGAGCGGGGAGTTGAAAAAAGTAAACGGGGCTTCCCGCTCCGTTGCGATTGCCGGCGATCTCCGCCCGAGCACGGGCCGCATCATGGGGGCCGTCGCCAAGGCCGCCGCCGACATGGGCTATGTCCCGGTCAATTGCGGCCGCATACCGTCTCCGGCGGTGGCGCTCTACGGCCTGCAGAACGTCTGTCCGGCCATCATGGTCACGGGCAGCCACATCCCGGCCGACCGCAACGGCATCAAGTTCAACAAATGCACGGGTGAAATCCTCAAGTTCGACGAGGAGCAAATCCGCGAGCAGGTCGTCGACGTCGACGAGTCGATCTTCACGGACGCCGGTTTCGCCCTGCCGGAAGAGGACATCGATGCGCGCATCGACTATGTCCGGCGCTACCTGCGCACCTTCCCGGAAGGTTGCTTGCAGGGCACCAAAATCGGCATCTACCAGCACTCCGCCGTCGGCCGCGACGCCTTGATTGAAATCTTTTCCGGCTTGGGCGCGGACGTTACGCCGCTCGGATTTTCCAACGTGTTCGTTCCGGTCGATACCGAAGCCATCCGCCCGGAGGACGTGGCGTTGGCCCGGCAATGGGCGGCAGAAAACCGGTTCGATGCGATTATCTCGACCGATGGCGACAGCGATCGCCCGTTGATTGCCGACGAAAACGGCATCTGGTTGCGCGGCGACGTCGCCGGCATCCTGGCCGCGAAATATCTCGGGGCCGATTCCGCCAGCACGCCGGTCAGCTGCAATACCGCGCTTGAAAAATGCGGCTGGTTCAAGGACATCCGCCGCACCAAGATCGGGTCGCCCTTCGTGGTGGCCTCGATGATCGATGCCACGTTCGCGGGCCACAAGGCGGTGGTCGGCTATGAAGCCAACGGCGGATTCCTGACCAACAGCGATCTCGACATCGGCGGCAAGGGGCTGCGCGCCCTGCCGACGCGCGACGCCGTCCTTCCGGTGCTGGCGATCCTTCTATTGTCCATCAAGGAGCGCAAACCGATCTCCCGGCTGTTGGCCGAGTTGCCGCAGCGTTTCACCGCCAGCGACCGCATCCCGGATTTCCCGACCGAGGAGAGCAAGAAAATCATCGAGCGCTTCAACGAGGTTTCCGCCATCGAAGAGGCGTTCGGCGGCGCCTTTGGAAAGGTGGAGTCGATCGACCGCACCGACGGGCTGCGCGTGACCTTCGCCTCGTCCGAAATCTTGCACATGCGCCCCTCCGGCAACGCTCCCGAGTTCCGCTGCTACAACGAAGCCGGCTCCGAAAAGCGCGTGCTCGAAATGCAGCGGCAGGCGATGGAGATTCTCTTGAAAATGAAGGGGTAGCGGTTGCGCCCGCTTCGGCGGCAGGCGCAGGCGAATGCCTGCGCCGCGCCGCCGGCTACTTTTCGCGATCGCTGGCGTAGATCGGTTCGGGGAAGGCGGGGGGAGCGGACTCGATCTCCTTGAGCAGCTCTTCCACCGCGCGCACCAGCTGGGGATCGCGGCCCGCAGGCACATCGCCGGGGGCGTTGTGCACGATCACATCCGGAACGCAGGGCTGCATTTCCATGTCGCGCCCGTCCTCGATCCGGAACCAGCCGCGGTGGGGCATGCGCATGTTGCCGACATCCAGCACCTTTTTCGTATTGGTGGAAATCACCGCCCGTTGGGTCGGAACGCCGACGATCTTGCCGCGCTGGAGGGTTTTGATGGCGTGGCAGAAAATCTCGGAGTTGCTGGCGGAATATTCGTTGCACAGCACGACGATGGGCTTGAACCAGGCCGCGGACGGAAGATAGCCCTGCTGGTAGCTGGCGCTGCCTTCGCGCGGCACGGTAACGGCGTGCTTCGGGTGGCACAGGATCGATAGCAGCAGGTCGGAGATGAAGCCGCCGGGGTTGTTCCGCACGTCGATCACCAATCCGTCCTTCCCGAAGCCGCAGGCATAGATCTCCTTCTCGAAGCGGCGCAGGCTGTCGAAATTCATCTTTTCGATGTTGAGATAACCGCAACGCCCGTTTCCGACTTGCTCCACGATCTCGCGGTTGTGCTCCATCCAGTCTTCGCGGACCAGCTCGCGCAGGTGGGCATAGCTGTCTTCCTCGACCATCACGGTGCGTTCGACGCCGTTGGTGCCGAGCACCAGCAGGTCGATGTCGCGCGAGGCATGCCCGGTCAGCAACTGGTCCATCAGGCTGCCGTTGCCCACCTTGGCTCCGTCGATCGCCAACAGGATCTCGCCCGCCTGGACGCGCGGTTCCTGTCGGTCGGCCGCACTGTTGCGCACCACGTGCGCCACCTTCAGGCCGTCGCCTTCGTACGTCTCGTCGAACACGAGGCCCAACGCCGCCGTCCGCTGCCCCCAGCCTTGTCGGGGGCTATAGTCCGGGTTCCACTCCTTTTTGCTGTCTTTGGTTTGCTCGAAACCCAGATGGGAGCCGTTGAGCTCGCCCATCAGCATTTCGGCAATGCGCCCGAAGGAATCCCAGCTGGTCGCGTGCGCGGCCTGCTCTTCGTAGCGCGACCGCACCGCTTCCCAGTCGCGGTTGTTGAGCGCCGGATCGTAGAACTCGTCGCGGAAATTGCGCCACATGATGCGGAAGGCCAGGCGGCGGTAGGCCACGAGGTCCACTTCGTTGTAGACCTTGAAGGGATATTTCTTGGTGTAGGCCGCCGGTACGCCGTCGGATAGCCAGACGATCTTGCCGTCCTTCTTGAGCCACTGCGCATGGATCCCCTTTTCCGGGGTCATGAAAACCGGTTTTCCGGGTTCGGGGAAAAGCACTTTCCAGGTGCCGTCCTTGCCGTCGATCTTCGACTGGAAGGCGAGGGCTTTCGAGTCGTACGACCAAAACAAATCGCGGGGCGTTCCATCGAGTTCGATCCGGTGCACCCGTTTCGACAGGCCGTCGAAATCGATTTTGACCAAGGCCGAGTCGCCGTTGCCGCTCTTCTCGTCCTCGTCCTTGTCGTTCCCCTTTTTCTTGCGGGTGTCGGCGATCGTTTTGCGGGCCTCCTCGCGGGTGCGCATGCGCGGGTTCGTCACCTCGTCTTCGCGATTGAGCCAGACATAGTAGATGTCGGTTTTTTCATCGTAGCGCTTGCCGATGTAGGCAATCGCCTTGCCGTCCGGCGACCAGCGCGGGTTCCAGTCCCAGTTGGGGTGGCGGGAAAGGTTGTAGGGCGCCTGTTCGCCCGATTCGTCGGCAATCCAGATATCGTTGTTGCCCCAGCTGTCGCGGGCGGAGCAGACCAGCCAGCGGCCGTCCGGCGACCAGTCGTAGTAGATGTCGAACGGGCTGGCCATCTGCCGGCGCCGCTCGCTGCCGTCGGGATTCATCGTCCACAATTCGTGTCCGGTTTCGGCCACGGCCAGCCGTGCGCCGTCCGGGCTGATGCTCAGCCGCGCGCGGCTGATCTGGTCCTGGGTGATCGGGGTCAGGACGAACGCCTTGTTTTCCCACCAACCGAGCGCATCATCGGCGCGTTCGGCCTTCCAGATGTTCACGCCCAAACCATCGTCGCGCAGGAAATAGATCGTCTGTCCGTCGGTTGAAAAGACGGCTTCGCGCTCGTGGGTCGCCGCGTCGGCGCAGACCGCGACCGGTTCGCGCAGGACGGTATCCATGGCCCACAGGTCGCCGCCCGCGGTGAAGCACAGCTCGAGGCCGTCCTGGGTGGTCGAAAGCGTGCCCCATTCGTCGTTGTTCCAGGCTTTGTCGTAGTAGCGCCGCCGGGTTTTTTCGGGGGGGGTATCGGTGTCGATCCACAAGTCGATTTTGCGGAGGGAGCCCGGCTTGCGCGGATCCATGCGGTAGAAGTCGAACAGGTTGCGGAAGACCATCACCTTGCCGTTGGCGGAGAGGGTCGGAACGATCACGGAGGTATCGGTGAAGGTCGTCAGGCCGATGTCGGCGCCCGAGTTCAAATCGTATTCCCGGACGTTGAAGCATCCGTCCTGTTGGCCGACATAGTAGAAGCCCTTTCCGTCGGGCTTCCAAATCGGCGAGCGGCAACTGGTTTCAAAGTCGCGCAGCAGCTCCTGGTCGCCGGTGGCGAGATTGCGGAGCCAGATCTCGGAGGAGTTGCTGCCGCGGTAGCCTTTGCGGTAGGTACGCTCGCCCTTGCGGGTAAAGAGCAGCCGCTCGCCGTCGGGCGCCAGCGACACTTCGGAGGCATAGGCGTTGAAGAGCATTTCAGGCTCGCCGGCTCCGTCGCAATCGACGCGGAACAGGCGGTTCTGGATGTGGCCCATGTTGGCGCGGCTGCCGGAAACGATCAGCGACTTGCCATCCGGGTACCAGGCGCGCGGGACGGACCCTTCGCTATGGAACGTCAGCTGGCGCGGCGTTCCGCCCTCCAGCGGAACGACGAAGGTTTGCCAGTGTTCGTTCCGGTTGCTCATGAACGCCACCCGGGTGCCGTCCGGCGAGATCACCGGCCGCGAATCGTTGGCGGGGTGGGTGGTGAGCGGGCGGGCCTCGCCGCCCTTCGACGAAGCCACCCAAAGGTCGCGGCGATATTCGAACACCAGCGTTTTTCCGTCGGGTGTCAGCGCCGGGAGCGACGCCAGTTGAACCTGTTCACGATCCGCCTGCGCCGATCCGGCGGCAAGCAATAAGAAGGCAACCATCCATTTCATAATAAATTCCAATTGGGGGCTCGGCCAATCTGGCGGCGAATAAATACGAAGGAATCGCAGCGGTAGGCCGAGCATTTGGGCGGCGGTTCGGGAATCGCCGCCAAGGTGATGCGGTTTGTTGAAACGCCACAGGGAACACGGAGACACGCTCGACCCCTCAAAGTGCCTCCGAGCTCCCTGTGGTAGGTATTACAGGTTAGCTCTTCCAGAGTTCCTCGCCGTATTCCCAGCCCTTGCGAACGGGCTCTTTGATGAACTGGTTCAACTCGGGACGGTTGGTGACCCGCATGTTCTTCGAGTCCCACTCGATCTTGCCGCGATGGTTGACGGCCAAGATGCCCAGCAGCATGACTTCGGTGAACGGCGCGGCATAGTTGAAGTTGGATCCGCATTCCGGAATCTCGCCCTTGACGGCGCTGATCAGCTCGCGGATCGGGCCGCTCTGCTTGAGGCGCGGATATTTTTCGGCGGGATAGCCCGCGGTCTTGTAGGCGCGTTGCGCTTCCTTGTTGGCCAGGCGCGGGTTGTTCGAGCGGGCGTCGGTGAAGCCGCCGTTCTTGGTGCCGTAGTAGTAGGTGCCGCAGCCCGGCTTGTCGTCCCAGGTCCAGTCGCTCGGGGCTTTGGGCACGAAGCGGGAGTCGCCGTTGTACCAGTAGAGCGAGCAGGCTTCCTTGGTGCCGCGCTTCTCGAAATCGAAGCGGACGCGGACGCCGTCGGGCGCGATGTATTCGTTGCCGCCGGCGACCTCTTCGGCTTCGACCGCCACGGGTTCGTAGAGATCGAGTAGCCAGACCGGCGCGTCGGCGATATGGCAGAACCAGTCGCCGAAGGTGCCCGTTCCGTAGGGGTGGAAGGCGCGCCATTTTTTCGGATGGTAGAGGTGGTTGTAGGGGGCCGGGCCGGTCGGGCCCTGCCACAGATCCCAGTTCAGCGTGGCCGGCACGGGTTCGGCGGCCGGCGGGTACGTGCCGGGGCGCTCGAAATATTCGCCGCCCCATTCGGGGCCGCCGATCCAGGAATGCACTTCGGTGATCTGGCCGAAGATGCCGTCTTCGTACCATTCGCGCAGCTGGCGGATGCCGTTGTAGGTGTGGCCCTGGTTGCCCATGTTGGTGAGCAC